>JANNRY010000104.1:0-11735 GCA_031401935.1 Betaproteobacteria bacterium
GCACTCTTTGCGCGCCCGATGCAGGTCTCGATAGCAACAGCGGCGAAATACTTTGTCTCGGCGTCCGCACCTTCAGGATTGGCCATGTAGCGATCATAAAACGGCTTTAACTGAAGCGCTTTTTCAAATTCGATGGCGAGCGCGCTCTTGAGCGGTACCACGACGCGCGCGCTGGTTGCCGACGATGGGCTCAATACTCTTTGCGCCAACTCTGGAAGAGTGCTAACACCGCCTGCGCGTTGCGCGCCATTCGGCTGGCTGGCTGCTTTGGTTGCTGCAGAAACAATGCTGTCCTGACTGCCCTCAGGCCGAACAAAATACCAGGCCGATGCGACCACCAGACCGCAGGCTCCTAAAACCAACAGCAGAGTTCGATTCATGATTATGTTTCAATGGAATGAAGTGGCATGTTAGCGGAAATGCGTGACGCTTCAACGAAAAATGGGGCCAATGGCCCCGTTGATGACGTAAAACATGTAACTAGTTGTGCAGGATTTTGGAGAGGAAGTCTTGGGTTCGATGTTTCGAGTGCCGGACGCGTAAGCAGGGGCCCCGTAGGGGATGCGTAGCGTAGGCGCGAGACGAGCGGAAGCTGAGAAGGACGACCGACAAGGTTAGTTATGCAATATTTTCGACAAGAAGTCCTGCGTGCGCTGCTTCCGCGGTGAACCAAAGAAATCATCCTTGGTGCAATCCTCCAAAATCGAGCCGCCTTTTTCCATGAAGATCACGCGGTCAGCCACCTTCTTGGCGAAGCCCATTTCGTGCGTCACGACCATCATGGTCATGCCTTCCTTGGCAAGCTCGACCATCACATCGAGCACTTCATTGATCATCTCCGGATCAAGCGCAGATGTCGGTTCGTCGAACAGCATGGCGATCGGCTCCATCGACAACGCGCGTGCGATTGCGACCCGCTGTTGCTGGCCACCTGATAGCTGGGCTGGGTATTTGTCTTTGTGCTCGATTAGGCCGACGCGCTCAAGCAGCTTCAAGCCTTTTTCACGTGCCGCCGCTTCAGTCCGGCCGAGCACCTTCGTTTGGGCCATCACCAGATTTTGGGTCACGCTCATGTGAGGGAAAAGTTCGAAATTCTGAAACACCATTCCCACACGCGAGCGCAATTTGGCGAGATTAGCGTTTTTCGCACCAACCGAAATACCATCGACGATGATTTCGCCTTTTTGAAACGGCTCGAGTCCGTTGACGGTTTTGATCAGCGTCGATTTGCCAGAACCCGAGGGGCCGCATACCACCACAACTTCGCCTTTGGTTACGTTGGTGGTGCAATCAACGAGCACCTGCTTTTCGCCATACCATTTGCTGATGTTTTTGATCTCGATCATGGCCATGATGTGTCCCTTGTTTTTACTGTGTCGACTAAATTATTTTTTCAGATGGGTGCAAGCGCAGTTACCCCACCAAGCACGTTAAACACCGCCGGGCGTTAGCCCTGGCCCGTTCAGCGTGACATCATTTTTCAAGGCCCGCTGACGCGCGGGATCCATTCGTACCTGAATAAATTTCACCAGCTTGGATGCGCCAAAGCAGATCACCAAAAATACAATCGCGACAAAGATATATAGCTCGACGATTCGGCCGGTCAACTGTCCGGCTTTGCTGGCGGCACCAAGAAAATCCTTCAAGCCAACTACATACACGAGCGAGGTATCCTGAAACAGAATAATTGCTTGCGTGAGCATGATCGGAATCATGTTGCGGAAGGCTTGCGGCAACACGACATAACCCATGGCTTGCCAGTAATTGAGCCCCAAGGCGTATGCTGCCCAAGGCTGCCCGCGCGGTACCGACTGAATGCCCGCGCGGATAATTTCCGAGTAGTAGGCTGATTCCACCATGATGAACGCGACGATGGCCGATGTGAACGGACCGACTGCTTCGCCTTGTTGGCCGGTGAGTTTTTGCATCAGCACCGGCGTGAGAAAGTAAAACCAGAAGATCGCCATGATGAATGGGATCGAGCGGATCAAATTAACGAATCCTGCGGCGGGATACGAAAGAATCTTGAAGCTGGAAAGCCGGGCCAACGCGAGCAGCGTGCCAAAGAAAATGCCGCCAGCCAATGCGATTGCAAACAACTGCAAGGACAACAGTAGGCCATCCCATAGAATTGGCAAACTCTTGATGATGATGCTGAAATCGAATTCACCCATGATCAGTGCCCTCCCTGCGAGACATAGCCAGGAACAGCGACTTTATTTTCCAGCATTCGCATGATGAATATGACCGTCAGGGTGATCACGATGTAGATGAGCGTGGCAACCGTAAACGACTCGAAAGTGCGAAACGTGTACTCAGAAATCTGTCGGCTCTGCGCGGTCAATTCCAGAATGCCGATCGTCAACGCGGTCGAGGAGTTCTTGAAGATGGTGAGGAACTCGGATGTCATCGGCGGGATGATGAGCCGGAATGCCATTGGCAGGATGACGTATTTGTAAACTTGTGGCAGGGTGAAGCCCATCGCCAAGCCGGCGTTGGTTTGGCCCTTTGGCAGTGATTCAATACCAGCTCGCACTTGCTCAGCAACCCGAGAGGCCGTGTACAACCCCAGACACAGCACTGCCGCGGTGAATTCCCACAGGCTAAACTGCGCAAAGGGTAATGTGATGAGATTCGGGTAGGTACCTTTAAGCCAATCGCCTAGCGCTGTCGGGACGATTTCCGGCATCACAAAATACCAGAGGAACATCTGCACCAGCAGAGGGATGTTCCTGAAAATCTCGACGTATGTGGTGGCGAGCAGGCGCGGAATTTTCAACGGAACGGTGCGCAGCACGCCGATGATCGAGCCCAGCGTGAAGGCGATGATCCAGGCTGCTACTGACACCAGCATCGTCCACATCAGGCCAGACATCATCCAGCCCAGATACGTCATGCCGCCGGAAGGCGCTTGCTCCAGCAGAAATTTGAAATCCATATTGCGCTCCCATTGCATCACAATGCGCAACCCGCTGCGCCTGCAATTGCGATATTTGTGATCAACCCGCTACTTTTTACTGCGGACTATCTTTCATCAGGCGACTGCATAGCTCGCTCAATGGAATGTGCGGACCAACATGCGTGATTATGTGTCCTCAATGAAAAAGGGGAACCGATTTCTCGATTCCCCTTGCCTGACTAACTTACTCCGGCAGCGCCTGGAGTTGGAAGCCGACCTTCAGAAGCGGGCTCATTGGCATGCCAATGGTTTCGCCCGATGGCAGTTTGCCGATAAACCATTTGTCGTAAATCTTGTTGATTTCGCCGGAGCGCATCAGTGCGGCAAGCGCACGGTTGGCGACAATCGCGAAGTCAGCATCGTTTTTTCTGAACATGATGCCGTACGGATCATATGAGAGGTAATCGCCGACCACGTCAAAGTCTTTCGGCTTCTTCGCTTTGGCGATCAGGCCGTAGAGCAGCACGTCGTCCATCGCAAACGCAGCCGCACGACCGGATTCGACCGTCAGGAACGATTCAGCATGATCCTTGGCATTGAGGAATTTGATGTTCAGGTTTTCTTTGTCCGACAACGCTTTGATGGTGCGCTCGTTGGTCGTGCCCTGCGTGACGACTACAGTCTTGCCCTTCAAGTCTTTGTAAGATTTGATTTTGGACGTCTTCTTCACCACCAGTTTGGTGCCTGTCACAAAAGTGACTGGCGCAAACGCCACCTGCTTTTGACGGGTCAAGTTATTGGTGGTCGAGCCGCATTCCATATCGATGGTGCCATTGGACATCAACGGGATCCGGGTTTGGGACGTCACAGGATTGGTATTAACCTTCAGCGTCGGCAACATCAATTCTTTTTTGACTTCCTCGACAATGGCCATGCAAAGGTCAATCGAATAACCGATCGGCTCTTGCTTGTCATTGAGATAGGAGAACGGGATCGATGTTTCGCGGACACCGAGTGTGATGACGCCGGAATCCTTGATTTTTTTCAGCGTGCCGGTCAATTCCTGTGCAACAACGGGTACGGTGAGAAAGGTCGACGCCAGCAAGCCGGCCGTCAGTTTTGAAAGTGTTGAAAACTTCATGTGGTTGCTCCTGGTGAGTGTCTATTGAAACTGAGTGATGACTTTTTGCAGGCAATAACTACTACTGATATTACGCTTTTATTCCAAATTCAGTGTATCGCATCTATTGCCAGCACGCTAGCCGATTAGCAGTGCGGCAGCGATTTGGCGGCCCTCGCTCATCAGCACGTTATAGGTGCGGCATGCGGCTGGCGTGTCCATTACCTCAAAGCCGATTCGAGCGTTAGCAAATGCGGCCATGATGCTTCGTTCGGGAAAGCGAAATACGGCACCGGAGCCGAACACGACCAACTCAGGTTTCAAGTCGATCAAGGCCGCGAAATCGTCCATGCACAACGACAGTGCGGAGGCGGAAGGCGATCCTGTCACCCATGGATGGATGATTTTGTCTGGCAGCACGATGACAGCGTTGCTGACATTGCCGCCGTTGATAGCGACAAATCCCGGACCGTGGCCGGTGATGGCGTTGGCGCCGGTAATTGGGTCGAGATGTAGTTTCACGGGAGTCGAATTTGGATTTGCTAGAATGAAGTTATTGCGCCGCACAAAAACGGTGCAAGCTGCTAATTATTATAGCGATTCAAACTCCTCCGCCCCAAGCCATTCAGCGACTTACCAGCCACTTATTTGCCACCATGAACCACGAATTTTCCCGCATCAAACGTCTTCCCCCATACGTCTTTAACATCACGTCAGAACTGAAAATGGCGGCACGCCGTCGGGGTGAAGACATTATCGATATGTCGATGGGCAACCCGGATGGCGCCACGCCACAACATATCGTCGATAAGCTCGTCGAAGCCTCCAGGCGCCCCAACACGCATGGCTATTCAGTGTCCAAAGGTATTCCACGATTGCGCAAAGCCATTACCGATTGGTACAAGCGCCGCTACGATGTCGAGTTCGATCCTGATTCGGAAGCCATTGTTACCATTGGTTCCAAAGAGGGCCTTGCACATCTGATGCTGGCAACACTCGATAGCGGCGATACCGTGCTGGTGCCGAACCCCAGCTATCCGATCCACATTTATGGTGCGGTAATCGCCGGTGCACAGATCAAGCACGTGCGCATGACCGAAGGCGTGGACTTTTTCGAGGAAGCCGAGCGTGCGATTCGCGAGACTTACCCGAAGCCCAAGATGCTGATTTTGGGCTTTCCATCGAATCCCACTGCCATGTGTGTGGAGCTGGATTTTTTTGAACGTATCATCGCGCTGGCCAAGGCCAACAACGTGTTGGTGGTCCACGATCTGGCCTATGCCGACATTACCTTTGACGGCTGGAAAGCGCCGTCGATTATGCAGGTGCCCGGTGCGCGTGATGTCGCAGTGGAATTTTTCACCATGTCAAAGAGCTACAACATGGCTGGCTGGCGTATTGGCTTTATGGTGGGCAACAAAGAATTGGTCGCAGCGCTGGCGAAGATGAAGGGCTACCACGACTACGGCACCTTCACACCCATCCAGATCGCGGCCATCGCCGCGCTGGACGGCCCGCAGGAATGCGTTCAAGAGGTGGTTGCCGAATACCAGACGCGTCGGGATGTGTTGCACAAAGGTCTTGCTGAAGCGGGTTGGATCACCACGAAACCGAAAGCATCCATGTACATTTGGGCGAAGATACCGTCGCCATATTTGAAACTGGGTTCGCTTGAATTTGCCAAGAAATTACTGGCCGAGGCCAAAGTGTCGGTGTCGCCGGGGATCGGATTTGGCGATTACGGCGATGACCATGTGCGGTTTGCACTGATTGAAAATACCGAGCGTACCCGACAGGCGGTTCGCGGCATCAAGGAAATGTTCAAAAAAGACGGGTTGATGTAAATTGTCTTTCGCTGGGCTACCTGACCAAAACAGAAAAATAACAGCGTATGAAAATTATCAGTATCACCAATGCAGTCCACGACATTATCGAACGCGAATGGCTCACGCATTCGGAAGCGGTGCACCGCCAGTTGCGCCCAAGTCTGCCGGTCGATTACGTCGGACGCATGCGAGAGGTGTTCGCCAGTGGTGCTGACATGGCCGTCTGCGTGCGCGACGATAAGGTATGCGGCGTCACGGTTTTCCGCATTCTTGAAAAAACCTACAGCGGGCGCGAGCTCTATTGCGATGATCTCATTACCGATGAAGCACTGCGCTCCACCGGTGTTGGTCACGCACTGATTGCCTACATGGAAAAAGTGGCGAACGAGCACAGCTGCGACTGTCTGGCACTCGATTCCGGCACGCAGCGCCAGCAAGCCCATAAATTTTATTTTCGCGAGGGGCTAACCGTCCCCGCGTTTCACTTTTCAAAGCCGCTCAAGAAATGAAACCAATCAACGTAGGGCTGCTGGGACTCGGTACCGTCGGTGCGGGCACGATAGAGGTATTGCGCAGAAACAAGGAAGAGATCGCCCGCCGTGCTGGGCGTGAAATTCGTATTTCACACGCCACCGCACGCGATCTGACCAAGGCACGCAATTTTTCGCTCGACGGCATTGAGCTACTCACAAATGCCGACGCATTGGTCGCGCATCCCGATATCGACATCGTCTGCGAATTGATCGGCGGTGATACCTTCACCAAAGCGCTGGTGTTAAAGGCAATCGCCAATGGCAAACATGTCGTCACCGCCAACAAGGCGCTGCTGGCAAAGCATGGCACCGAAATTTTTGCCGCAGCGTTGAAGAACCGCGTGACGGTCGCGTTTGAAGCGGCGGTGGCGGGTGGCGTGCCGATCATCAAGGCGCTGCGCGAGGGCCTCACTGCCAATCGTATCGAATGGATCGCGGGCATCATCAACGGCACGTCTAATTTTATTTTGTCGGAAATGCGCTCGCGCGGTGTCAGCTTCGATAGCGTGTTGGCAGAAGCGCAGGCAAAAGGCTATGCCGAGGCCGATCCGACGTTTGATATTGAAGGTATCGACGCGGCGCACAAATTAACCATCCTGTCGGCCATCGCGTTTGGCGTACCACCGCAGTTCGATAAAGCGTACACCGAAGGTATCTCCAAGCTCACCGATAAAGACATCAAATACGCCGAGCAATTGGGCTATCGCATCAAGTTACTCGGCATCACGCGACGCGCCAGCGCAGGCATTGAATTGCGCGTACACCCCACGCTGATCCCTGAAAAACGCCTGATCGCCAATGTTGAAGGCGTGATGAATGCGATCCTCGTAAAGGGTGATGCAGTCGGCGCAACGCTTTACTACGGGCGCGGTGCCGGTGGCGAACCAACAGCGAGCGCCGTGGTGGCTGATTTGGTCGATGTTGCGCGGATGATGACGGCAGATCCTGAACATCGTGTGCCACATCTGTCGTTCCAGCCGGATCAGTTACGTGACACGCCAATTCTGCGCATGGAGCAGGTTGAAACCGGTTGCTATCTGCGCTTGCGTGCTCACGACAAGCCCGGTGTGATGGCCGATGTCACCCGCATCCTCGCCGATGGCTCCATTTCGATTGATGCCATTTTGCAGAAGGAAGCAGAGGAGGGCGAAGATTTGGTCGATGTGATTATCCTCACGCATCGCTCGATTGAAGCAAACGTGAATACAGCCATCGCCAAAATCGAGGCGCTGCCGACGATTGCTGCGAAAGTAATTCGTATTCGGCTCGAGGAGTTGAACTGATTCATGAGCATGCGATACGTTAGTACGCGCGGTGCAGGGGGAACTCCCGAGGAGGCTGCGAAATCATTCTGCGACATCCTGCTTGAAGGCTTGGCTCCAGACGGCGGTTTGTTCCTGCCGCAGTCGTATCCAGTCTTGAGCGCGGACGAATTGGCTGCGATGCGCACTCTCAGCTATGCCGATCTTGCACTTGCCATCATCAGTCGCTATGCCGACGATATTCCGCCGGGTGATCTGAAAACGATTATCGACAAGACCTACACGCCACAGATTTTCGGCAGCGAGGAGATTACGCCGCTGAAGACACTTGAACCGGGCTTGCATATCCTTCGGTTGTCGAACGGTCCCACGCTCGCGTTCAAGGACATGGCGATGCAATTTCTGGGTAATCTGTTTGAATACGTGCTGACCAAGCGCAACGCCGAAATCAATATCCTCGGCGCCACTTCCGGCGATACCGGCTCGAGCGCGGAACACGCCATGAAGGGCAAGCGTGGCGTGCGCGTGTTCATGTTGAGCCCGCATGAAAAAATGTCGCCGTTCCAATGCGCGCAAATGTTTTCGCTGCAAAACGACAATATTTTCAATATCGCCGTGCGTGGCGTATTTGACGATTGTCAGGATGTCGTCAAAGCTGTCTCGAACGATCTCGCGTTCAAAACAAAATACAAAATCGGAGCGGTCAATTCGATCAACTGGGGCCGAATCGTGGCCCAGGTGGTGTACTACTTCAAGGGTTACTTCGCGGTGACTTCGACGAATGACGAGAAAGTCTCATTCGCGGTGCCGTCGGGCAATTTTGGCAATGTACTGGCAGGCCACATCGCCCGCATGATGGGTTTGCCGATCCGCAGGCTCATCGTTGCCACCAACGAAAACGACGTGCTCGATGAATTTTTTCGCTCAGGTCGTTATCGTCCGCGTCGCTCTGCCGAAACGCAGCAAACGTCCAGCCCGTCGATGGATATTTCCAAGGCATCAAATTTTGAACGCTTCCTCTACGATCTAGTTTGGCGCGATCCAGCCGCTGTAAGAGAGCTGATGCGGAAAGTTGATCACGAGGGTGGCTTCGATGTATCCGAATGCGTGGATGTCTGGAAACGCATGCCTGCGTTCGGATTTATTTCCGGCCGTAGTACCCATGCCGACCGCATCGCGACCATCCGATCAGTATGGGAAAAATATCAAATCGAAATCGATACGCATACGGCTGACGGATTGAAAGTGGCACTCGATAATCGCGAGTCCGGTATCGCGTTGATATGCCTTGAGACCGCCTTGCCCGCCAAGTTTGAAGCCAGCATGGTTGAAGCGCTGGGTAGAAAACCCGCACGACCGGTTGCGTTCGAGGGCATTGAGAATCTGCCGCAACGATTTGACGTGATGGACATTGATGCAGGCGCGGTCAAGCGGTTCATCGCGGGGAAAATAGATTCCTAATGATTTGACAAAACCCTAGTATTGACGGGGTTCACGGGCGTAAAGTGGCTGAAATACCGCACCAGTGCTTGAGTTTGTCCATTTCGTCGATATGAAAAGGAGGCAATGATGACGCACCCGCCGTATCAATTCAATCCGGCGCTTGATCTTGTTTTAGAGCGCGTTGTTGATGTTTCGCCCGCCCTCGTATGGGCGGCTTGGACAAATCCTGAGCACCTCGTTCACTGGTTTACGCCCGCACCGTGGAAGACAGTGAAATGCGAAATCGATCTTCGGCCAGGCGGTATTTTTCACACCACCATGCGCTCACCCGAGGGGCAAGAATTCCCGAACGCCGGCTGCTATCTTGAGGTTCTTGAAAACGAGCGGCTGGTATGGACAAATGCACTCGGTCCTGGCTTTCGCCCATCCAATCCATCGGCGACAGAAGTCGCTGAGTGCGGCCTCATTATTATTACCGCTGCGATTTCAATCGTGCCGCATGCGCATGGCGGGGGCACAAAGTACACTGCGTTGGCCATGCACCGCGACGAGGACGCAAAACGCCGCCATGAGGAAATGGGCTTTCACGGCGGCTGGGGTGCGGCGCTCGATCAACTGGTTGCTTACGTGAAGAAATTGTAGAGTGGGTTGCGGCAGGCGAAAATATAAGTCAAACCCCAGCACCAGCGAGCCTCGCAGACAATAAAGCCTTGAAACTCCCCGCCAATACTAGACTTTAGCATTTTGGCGAATGGCCGACTTCGGCCTGAACACCGCGATCACGGCGTCGTTGGTTTCCAGATACGGTCCGCCGATCAGATCCACGCAATAAGGCACTGCGGCAAATATCCCCACCTCGACCGGTTTTCCATCGGCGTCTTTCAAGCCTTCCAGCGTTTCACGAATTGCTTTCGGCTGACCGGGCAGATTGATGATGAGGGCCTGTTTACGTATCACGGCAAGCTGGCGGGAGAGGATCGCAGTCGGCACGAACCTGAGTGAAATTTGCCGCATCCGTTCGCCGAAGCCGTCCATCACGCGGTCGGCGATCGCGAGCGTCGCGTCTGGCGTCACATCGCGCGGCGCGGGGCCGGTCCCGCCGGTGGTCAATACCAGTGCGCAATGTTCGACGTCCACGAGTCGTTTGATATTCGTTTCAATTTGCGGCTGCTCATCGGGGATGACGGTCGAAACAAACGTAATTGGATTCTTCAACGCCGACGTTAGCCACGCCTCCAGCGCGGGCAGACCTTCGTCGCGATAAATCCCCTGTGATGCCCGGTCAGAGATTGAAAGCAGGCCAATTTTGACGGCTTCAGGATTCATGCGCGGCGATTCTGCTTATTCGGGTGCACGAGATTCTGCGACAACGACATCATGAATTTGCGTGTACAGCAATCGATAATGCTTTGGCGGCCTGTTCTTCGCCTTGTCGTCTTTCGAGGCCTGGATGTATTTATCCAACAGTGCACGATCTGCGGCCGTGAACTCATTTGCGAACGCGTTGAGCGCAGACTCATCCGACAATAATCGCTCGCGCCAGCGTTCGGCCAGATGATGCAATGCGGTTTGCTTTTTGTTCGGTGCTTTTAGCGAACTGAGCTGCTCGATAATCGGTGCAGGATCGATTTCACGCATCAAGCGACCGATATATTGCATTTGCCGCTTCATGCCACCATATTTACTTTTGGGGATGCGTTTTGCATCCACGACGGCAGTGCGCAAATCATCGGGCAGATCGAGCTTGTTGATGGTCTCCGGCGACAGTCCGACTAACTCTTCACCGATGTCCTGCAATGCCAGCATGTCCCGTTTCTTCTGGCTTTTGCTGATAGAATTTTCGTCTTCTGTGTCTGTCATTTTGTGCTTGTCTCGTTTCAGCCGTGATGATACCGCACGGCGTCGATTTTCCCTCCTCTCAAATACCCCATCGTGACTTCAACAACACCCGCAACAAGCGGCAGCCTTGCCGACCTCGCCCAATTTTCGCTTGATCGTGCCAAGGCGCTTGGTGCCACTGCCGCGGAAGTGGAAATTTCCACTTCGCTCGGCCAGGACGTCACCGTCAGGCTGGGGGAAGTCGAAACCATCGAGCACAATCGCGACAAAGGCTTAGGGATTACCGTCTACATCGGCCAAAAGCGTGGCAATGCATCTACCACCGATCTGTCGCGCGAAGCTATTGAGCGCACAGTCAAGGCGGCGTTGGCTATTGCGAAATACACTGCTGCGGATGAATTCGCCGGCCTTGCCGATGTGGATCGCCTTGCGCGTCCACCATTTACAGATTTCGGGCTTTATTACCCGTGGAAACTGGCTGTTGAAGACGCCATAGAACTCGGCAAGCGCATGGAGGCGGCTGCGTTTGCAGTCGACAAGCGCATCAACAATTCCGAAGGCGCATCGGTGTCTACATACGAGTCGGACTTCATTTACGCCAATTCCGCCGGCTTTATCGGCGGCTACCCGACCACGCGCCACAGCGCCAGCTGCACCATGATCGCGACCAGCAAACAGGGGATGCAGCGTGATTACTGGTATGCGATGGCTCGGGATCAACAATATCTGGAGTCGGCAGAAGCCATTGGCCGGCGTGCCGGTGAGCGGACGGTGGCGCGACTAAATGCCAAAAAAATTGCCAGTTGTGAAGTG
>JANNRY010000105.1:0-5403 GCA_031401935.1 Betaproteobacteria bacterium
GGCCATGCAGGACATGTGGATCGTCAAGGCGGCGAGAACTTCAGAAAATCAGGATTGAATTGTTCGCCCGTGCCGATGTTTACGCCCTTGAGCACATAAGGCAATTTTGTTTCTTCGAGAAACAGCGTGATCTTGTGACCGTTCGGGGTCGGCCAGTAATAAAGTTCAATCATTGGTTTTTCCTTGTCATTTGCCAAACGCATTCACTGCCGCGCGCTTATATTGATCGGGCCATTCTAGCGTGTCGCCGAGTTCAAGCGCTGCATGGCGCGGCCAATACGGATCGCGCAACAAAGCACGCGCGAGGAACACGCAATCGGCATCACCATCAGCGATGATTTGTTCGGCCTGCACCGGCTCGGTGATCAAACCGACCGCGCCGATGGCGATGTCAGCGCCCGCACGGATGGCGCGGGCAAACGGCACCTGATAGCCGGGGCGAATCGTCATCTTCGCGTCATGCACATTGCCGCCAGATGAAACATCAATCAGGTCGATGCCAAGCGCCTTGGCACGTTTGCAAAACTCAATCGATTGATGAACATCCCAGCCGCCTTCTTTCCAGTCGCTCGCCGAAATACGCAGCATCACCGGCAGATGCGCAGGCCAGATATTTCGAACCGCATCGCAGACCTGAAGCGGAAAGCGCATGCGGTTTTCAAGCGAACCGCCGTATTCATCGGTACGCAGATTGGATAACGGCGACAAGAATTCGTGAATCAAATAGCCATGTGCGCCATGAATTTCCGGCACTTCGAATCCCGCTGCCAATGAACGTTTGGCGGCGGCGACGAAGGCCTCCACCATCTCGCCGATTTCAACAATCGTCATCTGTCGCGGAACGGGATAGCTCGATGAAAATGGGAGATCCGCCGGGCCAACCACCGGCCAGCCACCCGCATCGGGGAGGACAGCACCATGGCCGCGCCAAGGCGAAAAGGTGGAAGCCTTACGACCGGCATGCGCCAACTGGATCGCAGGCACCGCACCTTGCGCCTTGATGAATGCAGCAATCGGACGCCAGCCGTCCGCGTGCGCATCCGACCAGATGCCAGCGTCTTCCGGCGAAATTCGGCCCTCCGGCGTTACTGATGCGGCCTCTGTCATCACCATCGCCGCACCACCGACCGCGCGCGACCCCAGATGCACCAAATGCCATTCGTTGGGCATGCCGTCGATGCAACTGTACTGGCACATCGGCGACACAAAAACGCGGTTACGGAACGTCAGTTCGCGCAGCGTGAAAGGTGAAAATAATTGGGACATGGAGATGGGTGGTTTCGATAAGTTGGGAGTGGAGATTCTAGATCAGCAATCAGCGACAATAGCGCATCCACCGGAACAATCGTCGTGATGCAAATAGTATGAAATCTTTGATCATTCGCGCTGGCCCGCGCGCACTAAAGCACATACGCGAACGCGGGCTACGACCCAACGACATCGACATCGTTCCCGGCGCAGCTGGTGGCCCGAAAGGCTTGGGGCTCGCACGCCTCGACGAATATCTGTTTGCCGATTGGTTGCCGGCGGGCTTTGCCACCCGCGCCAATCCGATTAAATTGATCGGTGCATCCATCGGTGCATGGCGCTTTGCGGCCGTGTGCCGCAGTGATCCGCGCGAGGCGCTCGCTGCATTGGCCAAAGCTTACAGCGAGCAGAAATATCCGAAAAAAGTCGATGCGAAATTTGTCTCGGCGTATGCGCGCGATCTGACCGATTCACTTTTCGTCGGGCGCGAGGAGGAATTGTTATCCAATCCACATTACCAATTGAACGTGCTGGTGGTGCGCGGCAAAGGAATTTTGCATCGCGAAGCGCGCGGCCGCACGCATGCCGGTTTTGCGCTTGCCGCACTGGCCAATGCGGTTGGTCGGCCACTCCTTAGGCACTTGCTGGATCGAGTCTGGTTTTATGCGGACCGGCAAAACGCCAATATTGGATTACCCGCCGATGGCGGCCAATCCATTGACCGCTTTCACACGGATTACGTTAAGCTCACTCCGACAAATTTCGGCGATGCGCTAATCGCCTCGGGCTCCATTCCGCTGGTGCTGCAAGGGGTTCCGCAGATCGCCGATGCGCCGCTGGGCACATTCTGGGACGGCGGCATCATCGACTACCATTTGCATCTGCCCTACCACCGCACGCCGGGGCTGGTGCTGTATCCGCACTTTACCGACAAGATCGTCCCCGGCTGGCTGGACAAAATGTTGCCGTGGCGGAAAGCGCAAGGACCGTGGCTGGACAATGTGATCCTGCTGTCGCCAACGCGCGAATATCTCGATTCGCTCCCGCATCGCAAACTTCCTGACCGCAACGACTTCAAGCGATTTATCGACGACTACGATGGTCGTTTGCGCTATTGGCAGCGCGCCATGGCGGAAAGTGGGCGGCTGCGGGATGAATTTGCAGCACTGGTGGCTAGCGGGCGAATTGCCGACGAGGCGATCGCGCTATAGTCGAGTGGCATGTCTTTGGTAGACAATTTGGCTATTCAAACGCATGTGCACGCATGTTGTAGTGGCAGCGAATACATTCAGGATTAGTGAATAATTACGGTTGAAATTCCGATAGCCCGGCGAGCGCATCAGCGCGATGCGTCAACCCTGCCGCACCAAAAGGAATCACATGATGCGTACTACGTTTGGCTTTACTAGAAAATGAGGGCCACGGTTTCGCCAACGAGGAAAATCGCTTCGACTTCTATGAGGTGATGGAAAAATTTCTCGGCAAGCACATCAAGAACTGATCGCAATTTTCAACAAACAAACCCGGGGCAACCCGGGGTTTTAATTTATCGAAAAATAATTCCATATCAAGCACTGGCGCGGTCTGCAGGCAAATAGTGCCCAGCAAGGCGCGCCGGTGCTTGTGACCGCTTGTGACCGCTTGTGACCTTTACTCTTTTCGTTGAATAGTGCTTCCCATGACCTCTTCCTGGATGCTCGTCGCAGGAGCGCTGTTTGCGATCATGGGTGCGTTGGCAAAAATGCTCAGCGGCCAATTCAGCAGCACAGAACTGGCGATGTACCGATCCCTGATCGGACTGGTGGCAATCGGTGCTTATCTAATATGGCGGCGCGAGACGCTACGCACGCCGTTTTGGAAAGGCCACTTCTGGCGTGGCGTGACTGGCACCATTTCGTTAGTCGCCTATTTCTACGCCATGACCGAATTGCCGCTCGCTTTGGCCATCACGCTCAATTACACCTCACCAATCTGGCTCACCGTTCTAGCTGCATTGCTATTGAAAGAGCGATTCAATGCACGTGTCATCTTTGCTGTCGCACTCGGGTTTGTGGGCGTCGCTATGTTGTTGCGGCCCGCATTTGCCAGCGACCAAGCCCTCGCTGGCATGATCGGGCTTGCATCTGGATTTTTCGCCGCATGCGCCTATGTGAACGTCAAAAAACTGGGTGAAGCAGGAGAACCGGCGTGGCGAGTGGTGTTCTATTTTTCGCTTGTCGGAACCCTCGGGTCGGCGCTGATACAACCAATGACTGGCCCATTTCACCCTGTCCACTTTGGCAATATTTGGCTACTGCTCGGCGTGGGGTTGGCCGCGACATTGGCGCAGTTGGCAATGACGCGCGCCTATCACAGTGGCAGCACAGTTGTGGTCGGTGCGTTTGCTTATTCAACCGTAATATTTGCGGCGATTGCTGGGGTCGTTTTCTTCGACGAGCAATTGCCGCCGCTAGCGTGGATCGGCATGCTCGTCATCATCATTAGCGGCTTGCTGGCGAAATGGGCGAGCGAGGGTGCCGACAAGAACAATAAGTCGCCCACCTTGCCTGCCGAAGAAGATTAGGATTGAATTCTCAAATGAAAATCGCCGCATAATTCATTCACTCCTGAACGTCACCAACTGCGAGCCACCATGCTGATCAACACCGAAAATCTATCGAAGCACTTGCACGATCCCGCGTGGGTTATCTTCGATTGTCGCCATGATCTTTTCGATCTCGGCAAGGGCGAGCGCCAGTATCGCGAAGGCCACATTCCCGGTGCGCATTTTGCAAGTGTCGATACGGATATGTCCGGCGACAAAACCGGCACGAACGGCCGTCACCCGCTGCCGTCACCCGCCGCATTTACCGCCTTTCTGGCGCGGCACGGTGTATCCCAAGCTTCTACTATCGTCGCCTACGATGATGTTGGCGGACAATTCGCATCGCGCCTCTGGTGGATGGCGCGCTGGATTGGGCTGACCAACGTTGCGCTGCTTGATGGCGGACTCCCGAAATGGATTGCAGACGGTCACACATTGTCGACCGATGTACCAGCAGCAAACCCTGCGCCATTGCGTGGCGAGCCCGATCCATTAATGGTCTGGAGCGCCGCCGAAGTGCTGGCGCACATCGAGGACAAAAATATTTCATTGATCGATGCGCGTGCCGCAGAACGCTATCGTGGTGAAGTCGAGCCGATTGATCCGGTCGCGGGGCACATCCCAAGTGCGTCAAACCGGTTTTATAAAGCCAACCTGAACGCAGATCTTACTTTTCGCGCAGCCGCTGACATCAGAAGCGAATTTGCCGCACTGGTCAATCACAAACCAGCAGATCAGGTGGTGCATTATTGTGGTTCCGGCGTTACTGCATGCGCCAATTTATTTGCGATGGAATATGCCGGACTCACCGGTTCAAAGTTGTTTGCGGGCTCCTGGAGCGAGTGGGTCGCTGATCCGGCGCGGCCAGTGATCACAAAAGGAAAATAAGTCGATGAATCCCATTGGAAAACGCCGCCTTGCCGCACTGTCACTTCTTTTGGCGGCGACCATTACTTTGACCCATGCCCAGTATCTCAAACCGACCGACAATCTCGTCATCGATGGCGTGCCGCCGATCAGCGAAGAGCTAGTCACGAAAGTAAAGGCCTACACGGACTTCAAACCCTCCACCATCGTGGCGTGGCATCCGACGCAGCCTGCGCTACTGATTCGGACGCGCCTTAACAACACGCTCCAATTGCATCTTGTGTCCACCCCCGGGACGAAGCCGGTGTCGATCACTGATTTCCCTGATGCCGTCAGTGGCGCGTCGTTTCAGCCGAAAAAGGGCGAATATATTTTGTTCGAGCAAGCCAACGGCGGCGACGAGGTGTTCCAGATTTTTCGATTGGATGTTGCGACCAAAATAGTGACCGCGATTTCGGATCCAAAGGAACGAGCCAGCGCACCCTCGTGGAATCGCAAGGGCGACCGCATTGTTTATACGACCACCACCATTGACCGCAACAATGCCTCGCGCGTGCCGATCACCAAGCTGGTAATGTCGGATCCGCTAAAACCTGAAGGTACCAAGACAATCGCCACATTCGACGATAGTCGCTGGCGTAATTTCCGGTTCTCGCCGGACGACAAGATGCTCGTGTTCACCGAATATATTTCCGCCAACGAAG
>JANNRY010000106.1:0-6969 GCA_031401935.1 Betaproteobacteria bacterium
GAAAGAACTGTGCGGCAAGCGTAGCAACGGCCAGATACAAACCCTTGATGCGCAGGCTTGGTATCCCAAAAATCATCCCCACCACCGTTGTGATCAAGCCGGCGAGAACAAATACGACAAGGATATTCAGGTCGGGTACACGCACTGCAAGGTTGTATGCGGCATAGGCGCCGACCATCATAAAGCCGCCGGTACCCAACGAAATTTGTCCACAGTAACCGACAAGGATGTTGAGGCCAACGGCAGCGAGCGACAAAATCAGGAACGGAATGAGGATAGCGCGGAAGATGTATTCGTCAGCAAGCAGCGGAATGCCGACAAACGCAAACAGCAATAGAAGGACGATGAAAACCCGATCCTGCGCAATCGGAAACAACGCCTGATCGGCTTCGTAGCTGGTTTTGAATTGACCGTTTTCTCTATAGAACATATTTGCTCACACCCGATCAATGTGACGTTCGCCGAACAGGCCTTCCGGCCTGAACAGCAAAAAGGCCAGCGCCAGTACATACGCGAACCAGTTCTCGATGCCGCCGCCGATAATCGGGCCCAGATAGACTTCCGCAATTTTTTCGCCAACGCCAATAATCAACCCACCGACGATCGCACCGGGCACGGAGGTAAATCCGCCGAGAATGACAACGGGTATCGCCTTTAATGCAATGAGCACCAGCGAAAACTGCACGCCGAGCTTGGAGCCCCAGATCATGCCCGCCACCAATGCGACAAAGCCGGACACGCTCCAGACGATCACCCAGATGCGGTTGAGCGGAATGCCTACCGATTGTGCGGCCTGGTGGTCATCCGCCACCGCGCGCAACGCTCTGCCGGTAGCAGTTTTCTGAAAAAATACGGCGAGGAACGTCACGAGTGCAGCCGCTATGCCAGCGGCGATAAAGTCCTCCAGATTGATCAGGATGCCGCCCTCAAACATGCTCTCCAGAATAATCTTCGGTTCTTTCGGCATGCCCAGATCGATACGGTAAATATTGTCGCCAAATAGCTGCGGACCCAGCCCCTCGATGAAATAGGTAATACCAAACGTGGCGAGGAAAAGGATGATGGCGTCCTGATTGACGAGATGACGCAACACCAATCGCTCGATCGCAAACGCCGCGCCCACCATCAGCAATGCAGCCAGAAGGAATGCCACCGGCATCGGCATGACTTCCGAAAAGCGCGCGAACGCCAGTGCCGCCAACAACACCATCGCGCCCTGCGCAAAATTGAACACGCCGGACGCTTTGTAGATCAGCACGAATCCAAGCGCGACCAATGAGTACAGCACGCCAGCCATGAGCCCACCGAGAACGACTTCGATAAACGGCCCCATCAGTGCTGCACTCCAAGATAGGCATCAATCACGGCCTGATTGTTACGCACATCATCCGGCGCACCATCGCCAATTTTCCTGCCGTAGTCCAGCACTACCACGCGATCCGAAATATCCATGACCACGCCCATGTCGTGCTCGATCAACACGATGGTCGTTCCGAACTCTTCATTCACATCGAGCACGAAGCGGCACATGTCCTGCTTTTCTTCAACGTTCATGCCTGCCATCGGTTCATCGAGCAACAACATCGTTGGCTCAGCAGCCAGCGCGCGTCCGAGTTCAACGCGCTTTTGCAAACCATAGGGTAATCTGCCGACCGGCGTTTTGCGAATCGACTCAATTTCCAGAAAGGTGATGATTTCCTCGACCCGCGCGCGGTGTACCAGCTCTTCGCGTTGCGTAGCACCCCAGTACAACGCCTGCTGCAAAATGCCGGTCTTCATCATCAGGTTGCGACCGGTCATCAGGTTATCCAGCACGCTCATGCCTTTAAAGAGCGCGATATTCTGAAACGTACGTGCCACGCCTTGTGAAGCTACTTTATGCGGATTCATCTGGTGGCGCTTTTCACCTTTGAACGTAATCGTTCCCTGCTGCGGGTGATATACACCGTTGATCACATTCAGCAGCGAACTTTTGCCCGCGCCATTGGGCCCGATGATGGCGCGGATTTCGTGTTCGCGCACATCGAAGCTGATATCGGCGAGGGCTTGCACGCCACCGAATGCGAGTGAAATATTTTCCAGCGCAAGAATGACGCTGCCGATCTTGCGTTGATGGACGTTTGCGTCCAGAGGCATTGCGTTCGCACTCATTACGCGGCTTTCCTTACAGCCGTCGCCGCTTGATTTGGCGAATGTATTTTTGCCACACCAATCTTCAAATCCGCGCGAACCACACCGCTGCGACCATCCTCAAATTTCATCGCCGCTTCGATCTCACAATGCTCGACAGTCGAAAACAGCGCCTCGACGATCACCGCATATTTCTCCGCGATGATGTTGCGGCGCACTTTGCGCGTGCGCGTCAGCTCGCCATCGTCTGCGTCGAGTTCTTTGTGGAGAATCACGAATCGGGTGATCTGCGACGTGGCGAGTTTCGGATCAGCCGCAAGATCGACATTGACCTTGCCAATACACTCAGCAATCAGTGCGTACACGTCCGGTTTTGCTGCCAGATCGGCATAGCCCGAATAGCCGAGATTGCGGCGCTCGGCCCAGTCGCCAAGGGCTGCGACATCGATATTGATCATCGCGGTCACCTGGTCGCGGCCATCGCCAAACGCGACCGCCTCCTTGATATACGGAAAGAACTTGAGCTTGTTTTCAATGTACTTCGGCGCAAACAGACTGCCGTCCGCCAACCGCCCGACATCTTTGGCGCGATCAATGATGATGAGATGGCCATCGGTATCAAAGAAGCCTGCATCACCGGTCAGGAAGAAGCCTTCCGCATTGACAACGTTTCTGGATGCCTCCGGCTGGCGGTGGTACTCCTTCATCATCCCCTTTGAGCGCACCAGCACTTCGCCATTTTCCGCAACACGAACTTCAACGCCGGGCATCGGCGCACCGACCGTCCCCAGCTTCACGTCCCCCGTTTTCTGCATGCACACCGTCACGCAGGTTTCAGTCATCCCGTAGAGCTGTTTCAGGTTGATGCCCATCGAGCGATAGAAATTAAACAGGTCCGGGCCAATCGCCTCACCCCCTGAATACGCAACGCGAATCCGCGACAGACCCAGCACGTTTTTCATCGGTCCGTACACCAGCAGTTCACCAATGGCGTAAAGCGCACGATCAATCAGGCTGACATCTTTTTTACCATCAAGGACTCTGATACCGACGCGCCTTGCGACATCCATAAAATAGTGGAACATGCGCCGTTTGAGCGGTGTTGCGTCTTCAATCCTGATCATCACCTGTGTGAGAATATTTTCATAAACGCGCGGCGGGGCGAAATAATAGGTTGGGCCGATTTCGCACAGACACTCCATCACGGTATCGGTCGATTCCGGACAATTGAGACACAGGCCAGTCACACACGCCTGAGCATACGAATACAAAAAATCACCCACCCAGGCCATCGGCAAATAGCACAGCAGATCATCACTCTCGCTGATGCCATCAAACGCCACCAACACGTTAGCGGTGTGGATCAGCGCGGCGTGGGTATGCGATACGCCTTTGGGTTTTCCGGTGGTACCAGAGGTGTAGAGCATCACCGCGATGTCGTCCGGTTTGCCCAAGGCAATCTGATCACGAAAATACGTTGGGTGTTTGGCGTTGTATTCGCGACCCAGCGCCGTCAGTTGCTCATATTCCATCAACGCCGGCTGCACGTAGTTGCGCATGCCGCGCGAATCGTCGTAAATCAGGTGCGCTAGGCTCACGCATTCGGGCATCACCGAGAGCAGCTTGTCGATTTGCTCCTGATCTTCAACCATCGCAAATCTTACGTCAGCATCTTGCAGAACATAAACCATCTCCTGCGCCACGGCGTCCTGATACAGCGGCACCGGCACCCCGCCAAGACATTGCGCTGCCATCATTGCCCAATACAAACGGGGGCGATTGTCGCCAATGACGGCAAGGTTATCGCCACGTTTGAAACCGAGTGCCGCCAGCCCGCCCGCAAACGCTTCGACTTCATCGCGCACTTGCGACCATGATGTGGTCTGCCAGATGCCAAGATCTTTTTCGCGAACTGCAGGCCGATTGCCGCGCTCCGCGGCGTGCTTCTCCAGCAAACGCGGAAATGTGGTGGCCTCAAAGATGGTGGCAGACACGGTCAACTGCATTCCTCCTCCGCGTTGGTCGATGTCACTAGCTGACATCGCCACGGATCATATTGTTTGAACGACAGATATTGCACGCGATAAAAACTGACGCAGAGCTATGCAAACTACGCCATTATCTGCGTCCAGTGTAGGCAGTATCGGCGTGTATAGTTGTCTCCGCAACGACAATTGTCATATTGCAGCGCACCATGCATCGGTCACCGTGCATCATGGATTCACACCACACGACATTACCCGACTTTCTTGCGACTTGTCGCTGGGCACAAACGCTTTCAGCCGATGAGTTGCAACGCGTTGCGAGCGAAATCATTGAGAAGCGGGTGCCCAGCGGCGGCTACGTTTGTCGTAAAGGCGAAGCGGTGGCGAACTGGATTGGCGTGATTGACGGCCTCGTCAAAATGAGTAATTTATCGCCCGAGGGCAAGCTCACCACGCTCACCGGTGTGCCTGCGGGCGGATGGTTTGGCGAAGGCTCATTGCTTAAGGATGAACCGCGCCGCTACGACATCATGGCGCTGCGCGAAAGCCGTATCGCTTACCTTCCGCGCACGACATTCAACCGATTGCTCAATACCAATCTCGGCTTTAACCGCTTCCTACTGGTGCAGCTCAATGAGCGCCTGGGACAGTTCATCGCGTCGATGGAAAACGAAAGATTGCTCGAACCCGATGCGCGGGTGGCGCGCTCACTCGGCGCGTTGTTCAATCCGGTGCTATATCCCGGCATCGGTCGACAAATTCAGATTTCGCAGGAAGAAATCGGCTTCCTCGCAGGAGTGTCCCGACAACGTGTTAATCAAGCGCTACAGGTGCTGGAAAAGGCGGGCATGTTGCGGGTCGAATATGGCGGCGTGACGGTGATCGATTTGCCGGGCTTGCAGGGGTTTGGGGCGTGATGGCTGAGAAGAGAAATAAAAATTAAAACCCTAGCACTGGCGTGCTTCCCTGGGATTTTTTGCCTGTAAAGGCGCGCCAGTTCTAGTGCTCGGCAAACTTTAACCGAATCGCATTCAGCCGCATTCTCAGCAACTAACTTCCCCCTTTTCAAAGGGGGATCGAGGGGGATTTTCGATGCCCGCCCTGTCGCCAACACCGACCATCCCCCTCAATCCCCCTTCGTTGAAGGGGGAAGCACTACGTTCTTTCGACTACGAACTATGCACGCATCGTCGGCCTGAGCATCCCGCCCTCAGATATCACAGCATTCGCCGCCAACAATTCACTGAGCATGCGCGCCGCAACTTCGTCGTTTGTGCCTCCCAGAAACGCTTTGCGCATCTGTCTGTAAATCGGCACCGACGCAAGGTACGCGGCCATATCGGCCTGCCGCATTTCACCTTTATCCAGCAGCGCAAATACGAACAAACTCTTGCAAACGTGGCGTGCGTTCTTGACCGGGTCTCTCTCAAATGCGGCGAGCTTGCCACGCGCGTCGGCAAGTGATTTGGCGATAGCTAAAAACGGTGCGCCGTGGCCGGGCACGACTATTTTTGGATTGAGCTTTTCAATTTCGTCCAGCGCCGCGAGCGCTGCACGAATATGCAATGCAGGATTGGTGGTATCCAGCGCCTCGGGCCATACAAACCCCAGCCCGCGTTCCCACAGCGCATCACCCGTTACGAGAATGCCCGCCTCTTCTGCATAAAACATCAAGGCGTCCATGTCGTGGCCAGGTGCTGCGAGTACCTGCCAGTGCAGACCACCAGCGTCAAAAGCGTCGCCTGCATTGATCGTATCGTCGAACTGAAATTGCTCCGCATATTGGTCCATCTGTTCAGACCAGCAACTCTGCGCCGTCCACGGCACCACGTGTTTCACTTCGCCAGTCGGAATCGTGACGCGGCAATGGTAGCGCTCGCGGACCGCACGATTGCCGCCCATGTGGTCGCTGTGACAGTGGGTGTTGATCAGCCAATGCAGCGGCGCATGCGCCAGCGCCTCGCCCACGTAGCCGAGCGTCGCGCTCGCGTGGCGGCCATAACCGCTGTCGATAAGCACGTTTCGATCAGGCGATCTAAGGACAATCTGGTTGCAGTTCAACCAGCCGCGCTCGATAACAGTCACGCCGTCGGCAAGTTGATGAAAGATTGCGGTCATATAATGTCTCGATGAATTCTGCGTCTGATGTTAGCATTCCGCTTCCGCTCAAAGGCATTCGCGTTGTCTCGATGGCATTGAATTTGCCCGGCCCCGCATGTGTGCGGCGACTCGCAGATTTGGGGGCTTCGGTGATCAAGATCGAGCCACCCGCTGCGCTCGGTGGTGACCCAATGCGCACCTATGCGCCCAGCTACTATGAAGAACTACATGCCGGACTGGATGTGCGTGCGTTAAACCTGAAGGATGTGGAACAACGTGCCGCATTCGATGCCTTGCTGGCAAACGCCGATGTGTTCATCACCGCACAGCGCGACGCTGCGTTAACAAGATTGCAACTGGCTGGAGACGCCCTATCCATGCGCTTTCCCAAGCTATGCCATATCGCCATCGTGGGCGAAGAAAGCAGTAACGATTCAGGCCACGACCTCACGTACATGGCCGACGCGGGGCTGGCGACGCCACCGCATTTGCCGCCCACCCTGTTTGCCGATCTGGCCGGTGCAGAGCGTGCCGTCACAGCCACTTTCGCTGCGCTGCGGCTCGTTGAAAAAACCGGGCGTGGTCAGCATATGGCCGTATCGCTGGGCGACGTGGCACAGGCATTCTCAGGACCGATGCGGCATGGACTGACGAGCGTAGGTGGGCTCTTGGCAGGCGCGCATCCCGGCTATAATTTTTATCGTGCAAGTGATGGCTGGGTTGCACTCGCAGCACTTGAGCCGCACTTTGTCGA
>JANNRY010000107.1:0-2117 GCA_031401935.1 Betaproteobacteria bacterium
AATCCCTGCACTAATTCCACCACCCCGCCGCCTTGCTGCGTACTGTGGCAGTACCAACCCTGCGCGTTGAGATGAAAGGAAGGCGTCTTCTCTGGCGAAAACGGCGACAATGCCCACCAATCGTTGTCATTGCCCTTGCCCTGTACGCGCGTTAGTCCCAGGGCAGCAAAGACCGCGCGCCAATCTGAGTTGGCGCGGATCGTCCGTAACATCTCCGCCGTAATGAAATGAGGAACTTCTTGCATAAGGGTGTTTGCTTTTCTTCACTTCGTATTAAAGAGAACACCCGCCAAAGTGTAAAGGAATTCGTCTAAAAATCCCTTGTGTTACGTGGTGCGAATGGTAGGCTAATAGATGTTCCGGTAAAGTCTGCGACCTTTTGGCATAATGCTTGAGCCATGAAGAACCACCGATCAAAACTTCATCAATTCAAGAACCTTGATGGTTTCAGCATTACGCAACTCAAGGCGTTGTTTGGTTTCCATCCGACGGTGCTGGCGGAAATCCTCTTTCGCGTGTTGCCGGAATTGGAGCAGCGACGAGCGGCGCGCTTAGCACAACGACCAGAGCGAAAGCGCCCTTATCTGGAGCAAGACGGTCGCCCGCGTGACGTGACACCGTTGCACAAAACCCTGATGACGATGCTGTACTTGCGGCACAACGTCAGTCACGAAGTCGTCGGAGCGTTGTTCGGCTTCAGCGCGGATGCTTCTGAAGATGCGTTTGACGAAGTGCTGCGGGTTTTGCGCGACCTCTTTCCCAAAGAAAAATGGGAAGCGGAAAAGCGCCATCGCGGCGCGGAGTCGAAGTGGAACCCAGAAGCAATGGATCGCATCATCATCGATAGTTTTGAGACACCCGTCACGCGCCCCAGCTTGAATGATAAGCAAAAGCGCACGTTTTCCGGCAAAAAGGGGATGCACACCATCAAGTCACAACTCCTGAGCGACGGCCAAGGCAACGTCCTCGACGTAGACGCAGGCCATCGTGGCCCCAAGGCCGACATCAAGCTTTATGAAGAGAGTCAACGAACAAAAAAACTGCCAGCGGCGCTGCGCGGCAAACCCATCTACGGAGATAAGGCGTATGCCGACCAAAAGCATCCTGAAATCACTACGCCCAAGAAGAAACCCAAAGGCGGTGAGCTGACACCGGAAGAAAAAGCGCGTAACAAAGAAATCTCCCAACAACGCATTCAAGTCGAACACAGCATTCGGCGCGTCAAAGGCTTTCGTATCCTGCGCGACCAATACCGAATGGCGCGGGGTATTTTTCCGACGGTAGCAAGCGCTGTCGTCGGCTTAATCCAGTTTAGCTGCTGCCTGGCATAGGCAGTGGCTGAGGGCGACGTGTGCCTGCCGCAACAGCGGCAGGCCAGATAACGAGCATCGTTTTTAGACTTTGCCGGAACATCTATAGGTCATCCGTTTCTTGCCATCGTTCGCGCCGTCGAGCCACGACTCAAAAACTTCGCCGTAATACGTCAGCAACTCGCGCCATTGCGCTTTGTATACGGCGTTGTATTTCGGCGTACCATACAGCGGATGATTGCGATCCCACGGCGAGATGTATACGCCAAATTTCAGGCCATACTCTTTGCAAGCCGCCGACAAATCTTTCAGCACATCGCCTTTGCCCTCGCGCCACTTTGAAGCCTTGACTGAATACTCGGTCGTTGCCGAAGGCCACAAACAAAAGCCGTCGTGATGTTTGGCGGTGATGATGATGCCGCGCATGCCTGCGGCTTTGACGACGCGGGCCCACTGCCGCGCATCGAACGCCGTCGGGTTGAAATTGTCAGCCCCCGCGCGGCCCTCGCCCCACTCGTGATCGGTGAAGGTGTTCATACCGAAATGAACGAAGGCGTAATACTCAAGCTGTTGCCACGCGAGTTGCGCGGACGACGGCAAGGGCTGCAATGGCTTGGGCGGCGCGACTTGGGCGCTGGCCGACCAGCCTACGAATAACGATAAAGCGATAGATAAGATTTTCATGCGGTGGCGAATTTCAAGCACGCGCCTTTCAAGAAAAGCAACGCGACATATTTGCTCGTGATCAGGTTGATTGCCCCTTGTCCATTCCGCCTTGACCATTGTTAAGCAGCGCAAGCTCTTTTC
>JANNRY010000108.1:0-1815 GCA_031401935.1 Betaproteobacteria bacterium
CTCCTTTTGCTCCCGGCAGTCTTGCCGATCTCGCACAGTTTTCGCTCGACCGCGCCAAATTGCTCGGCGCCACCGCCGCCGAAGTTGAAATTTCCACCTCGCTCGGACAGGATGTCACCGTGAGATTGGGCGAGGTGGAAACCATCGAACACAATCGCGACAAAGGCTTGGGCATCACCGTCTATCTCGGCCAGCAGCGTGGCAACGCCTCAACCACGGATTTGTCGCGCGATGCAATTGAGCGCACCGTCAAGGCCGCATTGGCGATAGCCAAATACACCGCCGCAGATGAATTCGCCGGTCTCGCTGACGTTGATCGTCTGGCGCAGCCACCATTTGGCGATTACGGACTTTACTATCCGTGGAAATTGGCGGTTGACGATGCCATTGCACTTGGCAAAAGGATGGAAGCTGCGGCATTTGCGGTTGATAAGCGCATCAATAATTCCGAGGGTGCTGCTGTTTCGACGTACGAATCCGATTTTATCTACGCCAATTCTGCGGGCTTTATTGGCGGCTATCCCACCACGCGTCACAGCGCTAGCTGCACCATGATCGCGACCAGCAAGCAGGGCATGCAACGCGATTACTGGTACGCAGTTGCCAGGGATGAGCACGGATTGGAATCGCCAGAAGCCATCGGGCAGCGCGCAGGTGAGCGCACCGTCGCGCGGCTGGATGCGCGCAAAATTGCCAGTTGTGATGTGCCGGTGTTGTTCGAAGCACCGGTCGCGTCCGGTTTGATCGGTAGCTTTGTTGGAGCCGTGAGTGGCAGCGCGCTGTATCGGAAGTCAAGTTTCCTGCAAGACAGTATTGGGCAGACCGTGTTTTCGCCCATCGTCTCGATTCGTGAAGATCCCGCTATCCGTGGCGGTCTGGCCAGCGGGCCGTTTGACGCTGAAGGCGTGACAACGGTTGCGCGCGATGTTGTGAAAGACGGCGTGGTGCACGGCTATTTCCTGGCCACCTATTCGGCAAAAAAACTTGGTCTTAAGAGCACCGGCAATGCTGGCGGCAGTCACAATTTGATCGTAACGCCGGGTGAACTCGATTTCGCGGGGCTGATCAGGAAAATGCATCGCGGGCTTATCGTGACGGAGCTGATGGGTCAGGGTGTCAATAACGTAACGGGCGACTATTCGCGCGGCGCAGCAGGTTTCTGGGTGGAGAACGGTGAGATCGCTTATCCGGTTGAAGAGATCACAATTGCGGGCAATATGAAGCAGATGTTTAAGGATATTATTGCCGTCGGTAATGATGAGCTCGCGCTGGGTTCGAAGCGCGTCGGCAGTATTTTGCTGGAGCGCATGTCCGTCGCCGGAGAGTAGCTGCCCGGCCTCTCGGGTTGTGTGTTGGTGCTTTATACTTTGGGTCGAATTCGTTCTTCAAATCGACCAAAAAACATAAGACCAACCCAGAGGAGAAAACCATGCAAAGACGCAAATTTCTGTCGGCCGCCGGCGCAGGACTGGCCGCCGGTGCAGCTGTAATTTCAACGCTGACGCCTGCACAAACCGCCGCATTGCCAACGATCAAATGGCGCTGCACATCAAGCTTTCCGAAGAGCCTCGATACAATCTATGGCGCTGCTGAAGTAATTTCTAAACGTGTATCGGCTGCGACCGGGGGGAAATTCACCATACAGGTGTTCGCTGCGGGTGAAATCGTGCCGGCGCTGCAGGCGATGGATGCGGTCAAGGACGGAACCGTCGAATGCTGCCATACCGCGCCATATTATTATTTCGGCAAGGATCCGACATTCGCGTTTGCCTGCGCGATTCAGTTCGGCATGAATGCACGCCAGCAAAATGCGTG
>JANNRY010000109.1:0-7161 GCA_031401935.1 Betaproteobacteria bacterium
CACGGATGGTGCACTGGGTGTCGGTAGAATTGGTACCGACACCGCTCCACACCCTCCACATAAAAGAGTCGTCTGTCGAGAGGGTGAAAATACACAGAAATCTTTGCATTCTGGCGTGCCTCTTGTCCCTTGGTGCATGACCACCGAAAGCATCCGGCAGCGTTCCGCCCCTCGGTGGACCCGGTACCCTCGCCCGCCTGCATCTGGCGCGCAACGTCAATTGCTTTCTGCCAATTGCGTTCCTGCACGTAGATTTCCAGCAACAACTTAAATGTTTGCGATTGTTGCTTCTTGCTGCCGACTGCGTTGGCAGCAAGATCGCAGAGAATGCGTTCCGCATGTTCAAGCAGGCCGGCCTTTTCGTAATCGAGGGCCAGATCCAGCAAAGCGGCGGTCCGGTGTTCAGCAGGTAAATCCGCCCGCTCGGATAGACTTTGATGAATGCGGATCGCACGGTCCACCTCGCCGCGTTTACGAAACAAGCTGCCCAGCGCGAACTGTAGTTCGATGGCTTCCGGCTGCTGCTTGGAAACTTCGATAAATGCTTCAATCGCCTTATCCGGCTGTTCGGCCATCAGGAAATTAAGACCATTGAAATAAGACTGCGGCAAGGATCGCGACTCCGACAGCAATTGCTTAATATCGATGCGCGCCACCAGCCAGCCCAAGCCAAAACAGGCGAGGGCCGCCAAAAAAATCCATGGCAGCCACTCAAACATTATTTTCGTTGCCCGATACCGGTGGCAGTGCGGCGTTCGCTTCATGCGCCTTTTGCTGGAGCGCGCGGTTAAGCTTCCGCACTTCGCGTTTGAGCTGGAAGATCGTCATCAACGAGGCCAGCAATCCCAGCAGCAGGCCACCGCCGAAGAATGCGAGCAGGATCAACACCAGCGGAGCCTTCACGCTCGAATCCATATAGCCGTAGAGGACAACGGGATCCGCATTTCTGGCGGCGAACCAGACGATCAGCAAGATCACAACGATGCGAACAATCCAGATTAGTATTTGCATGGTCTTAGCATCCCTTCATCACTGCATTGTTCAGGCAACGAAAATAACAAAATAAAAAAGCCAGATGCGTCACCACATCCGGCCTTGGTCCCCCGGCACAATGGTGCCGCATTCTTCACCCTCTCCCTCGGGAGAGGGATGCGGGTGAGGGGAACTGAATATTATTCACCCGGTTTAGTAACGTCGCCCGCCGCGTCAATAAGATCGACACGCTCGCGCAATTCCTTGCCCGCCTTGAAGTGCGGTACGTACTTTTTCGGCACTTGTACTTTTTCACCGGTTTTTGGGTTGCGCCCGGTACGCGGCGGCCGATAGTTCAGACCGAAACTGCCGAAACCACGAATTTCAATGCGGTCCCCGCTGGCGAGCGTGTGGGACATCGCATCCAGCATCGCTTTCACCGCCAGCTCGGCATCTTTCGGCGCCAACTGGCTATGCCGTGCGCTTAAAATTTCAATCAGTTCTGACTTCGTCATTGACTTCACGAGGCGTTTCCTGAAATCGTTATTGCAAGAGAAAAGCTAGTGCAGGACCGCGCATAAACACAGCCCTGCAACCGCCTACTTTTTCACGCTTTTTATAATTATTCGCCTTGCTTGAGCTTGGCCTTGAGCAGAGCACCCAAGTTGGTCGTACCTGCATTCGACGGCGCATCATCGACCATGCGTTTCATGGCATCTTTCTCCTCAGCCGAATCTTTGGCTTTGATGGAAAGATTAATGTTGCGAGTCTTCCGATCAACGTTGACGATCACGGCCTCAATCTCATCACCCTCTTTTAGATGGGTGCGGATATCTTCCACGCGTTCACGCGAAACTTCCGATGCACGCAAGTAGGCTTCGATATCGTCCGTCAGCGCAATGGTGGCACCTTTGGCGTCAATGGATTTCACTTTGCCCTTTACCAGCGTGCCTTTGTCGTGGATCGCGGTGAAGTTGGTGAAAGGATCATCGTCCATCTGCTTGATACCAAGTGAAATGCGCTCGCGCTCCATGTCGATTGCCAACACGACCGCTTCCAGCTCATCGCCCTTCTTGTAATTCTTGACCGCTTCTTCACCCGGAACATTCCACGAAAGATCCGACAGGTGAACGAGACCGTCGATATTGCCCGGCAAGCCGATAAACACACCAAAGTCGGTAATCGACTTGATCGTGCCTTTGACTTTTTCGCCCTTCTAGTGGGACATCGAAAACTCTTCCCACGGGTTCACCATGCATTGCTTCATGCCCAGCGAAATGCGACGGCGCTCTTCGTCTATCTCGAGGATCATCACTTCAACTTCGTCACCGAGCGAAACAACTTTGGCTGGGTGTACGTTCTTGTTGGTCCAATCCATTTCGGAGACGTGCACCAGACCTTCAATGCCGGCTTCGATCTCAATGAACGCGCCGTAGTCGGTCAGGTTGGTTACTTTGCCGAACAAGCGCGTGCTTTGTGGGTAACGGCGCGAGAGGCCCGTCCATGGGTCGTCGCCCAATTGCTTCATGCCCAGCGAAACGCGGTTTTTTTCCTGATCAAACTTGAGGATCTTGGCTTCGACTTCATCACCAACATTCAATACTTCCGATGGATGCTTCACACGACGCCATGCGAGATCGGTAATGTGCAACAGGCCATCGATACCACCCAAGTCCACGAACGCGCCGTAGTCGGTGATGTTCTTGACGATACCTTTGACGATGGCGCCTTCTTTAAGATTTGCCATCAGCGCGGCACGGTCGGCACCCGCCGATGCTTCCATCACAGCGCGGCGCGAAACGACCACGTTGTTACGCTTGCGATCAAGCTTGATAACCTTGAATTCGAGTTCCTTGCCTTCGAACATCGAGGTGTCTTTGACAGGACGCACATCGACCAGCGAACCGGGCAGGAAGGCACGAATACCATTGACCATCACGGTCAGGCCGCCCTTCACTTTTCCGGAAACCATACCGGTGATGATTTCGCCTTTGTCCAGCGCAACATCCAGATCGTGCCAGGCGGAGAGTTTCTTGGCGCGTTCGCGCGACAGCTTGGTTGCACCGTGGCCATCTTCGATGGCCTCGATTGCTACAGTAACAAAGTCGCCAACTTTAACTTCAAGTTCGCCTTTGTCATTCTTGAATTCTTCAACGGGGATCACAGACTCGGACTTCAAGCCGGCGTTGACCACCACGATATTTCGATCAACGAGCACCACTTCAGCGGTGATCATTTCGCCAACGCGCATTTCCTGACGTGTCAGGCTTTCCTCAAACAGCGCTGCAAAGCTGTCGATGGCGTGTGGGGCAGATTTAGGAGGTTGGATAGATGCGGACATAGGACTGCACTTTCGGGTTAGGCCACGGTCAGGCGACTGCGGCGGTTGATCAACGTTGATTCTTTTGGGGGAATCAACACCGGTGTTTCAACAATCTGCACAATTGCTGGGAAATTCGACCATCAAGCGAAACCGACGCTGAATCAGACAAAAAACCGACTGATTTCAAGCACCTACTGATTTTTGAGCCCAACTGAGGATTTCTTGCACCGCAGCTTCTGCGGAAATCCCAGTAGTATCAATAAGATAGGCATCCGGATAGTGCTTTAAGGGCGCAACCGGGCGGTTCATATCTCGCTCATCCCGGGCACGCAATTCTTTCACAACGTCGGACATTATCGCAGACATTCCTTTTTCTTTCAACTGCTTAGTGCGCCTCTCGGCTCTGGCTTCAGCGCTCGCAGTGAGGTATACCTTGAGCGCCGCGTCTGGAAACACGACTGAGCCCATATCCCGGCCATCTGCAACCAAACCAGGGGAGACGCGAAAATTGCGTTGCAGATTCAACAGTGCAGCGCGCACCGAGGGCAATGCAGCCACTCTGGAAGCATTCTGGCTTGCAGTCTCGGTACGAATCTCGTCGCTGACATCCTGCCCCTCGAGCAACGTTTTGCCATCGCGAAAGGCAACGTCCAAATTTGCGGCAACTCGCGCCACTGCAGCCGCATCCGCCAAATCTTGCCCTTGCCTGAGCGCTGCTAGGGCGGCTAGTCTGTAGAGGGACCCGCTATCAAGATAATGAAAGCCAAGCTGTTCTGCGACCCGCTGGGCCACCGTGCCTTTGCCAGAAGCTGTTGGGCCGTCGATGGCGATAACAGGAATAGAGGGTTTGTTCATGACGCGATTTTTCGCAGCTCTTCAAAGTACGTTGGGAAAGTCTTCGCCACGCAGCCGGGATCATTGATGCGGACAGCAACGCCAGCCAGTGACACCAGCGAAAAACACATCGCCATTCGATGATCGTCGTACGTATCAATAACGGCACCAGCCTTCAACGCAGCGGGCGGCGTAATCCGAATGTAATCTGCGCCCTCCTCCACGATTGCACCGCCCTTCCGCAGTTCGGTTGCCATCGCGGCAAGTCGGTCCGTTTCTTTTACGCGCCAACTGGCGATATTTCGAATCGTCGTGGTGCCTTCGGCAAACAATGCGCACATCGCGATGGTCATCGCCGCATCCGGAATGTGATTCAAATCAGCATCAATGGCCTTCAATCTCCCAGAGACCGGCGCAGCCGCTTCAATCCAGTCGTCACCCATCTGAACCTGCGCGCCCATTTCCTTTAGCGTTTCGGCAAAGCGGATATCGCCCTGAATACTGTTGTGGCCCACGCCCAGCACACGCACCGGACCGCCTGCAATCGCGCCCGCTGCAAGGAAATACGACGCGCTTGATGCATCGCCTTCGACAACGATCACGTTGCCAGTGGGTGAGCGAAATTGCGCGTCGGCCGGAACCACAAATTTTTGCCATCCGTGGCGCGCAACGACAACGCCGAAGCGCGCCATCAGGTTGAGTGTGATTTCAACATAAGGCTTCGAAATCAGATCGCCAATAACGTCGATGCTGATCGCACTTCCTGTTTGACGCGTCAGCAGTGGCAGTGAAAGCAACAGCGCCGACAAAAACTGGCTGGATACATCGCCACGCACCTGTACCCGATCAACCGACAATGCATTGCGTGCATGAATTTCCAGCGGCGGGAAACCAGGCGTTTGCAAATAGCGGATATCTGCGCCGAGCTGTTGCAACGCGTCAACGAGATCGCCGATGGGCCGCTCATGCATGCGCGGCACACCTGAAAGCTGGTAACGACTGCCGGGTGCCGCGAGCAAAGACAGTGCGGCGGTAAGTGGTCGAAAAGCGGTGCCCGCATTGCCAAGAAATAAATTGCGATGGGCCACAGAAGCGGCCACAGAAAAAGCGTTGGTGCCGTCGATGATGAACTCACCTTCATCTGCGCCTGCACGCACGCCGGCCCCAAGCAAACGAAGTGCTTCGATCATTACATCGGTGTCATCGGACTTCAGCAAGCCTTTGACCACCGTTTCGCCTTTGCACAGCGCTGCGAGCAGGAGCGTGCGGTTGGAAATGCTTTTGGAACCCGGTAACGTCACCGCCCCCGCAGCGCGGCGATACGGGCCGACATCGAGATGGTCAAGACGCGCCATCATCAGGTGGCCTCGTCGCGAAAGCCATCGAGCTCGCCCGCCATCCAGCGATCACGCGCGTGTTTGGCGCGCGCCATCATGGCCTCCAGAGCATCGCCGTTGTTGGATTCCAGCGCCTTTTTTAGTGCGGTCAATTGCGTTTCGTAACCATTAATTTCGCGCAGCAGCGCGTCGCGATTATTGAGCGCAATATCACGCCACATTTCCGGGTTTGATCCGGCAATGCGGGTGAAATCACGGAAGCCGCTGGCGGCAAAAGAAAACAGCGTCTTCGCATTCGGACGCGCAGCGAGTTCATCAACCAGCGCGAACGCCAGCAGATGTGGCAAATGGCTCACTGCTGCGAACACGGCATCGTGCGCCTCAGCGGGCATCTCGACAACGCGTGCGCCACAAGCCTGCCACAGCGCGCGGACTCGCTCAATCGACTGCGCCGCGTTCTCGGCAATCGGCGTGAGCACAACATTTTTTTCCGCGAAAAGCGCTGATTGCGACGCTGCGACGCCAGTGTACTCGCGCCCTGCAATTGGATGGCCCGGTACAAACTGCGCAATTTTGTTGCCTAACGCGGCACGTGCTGCTGCGATCACGTCCTGCTTCGTGCTTCCCGCATCAGTGACGACGGTTTCCGGGTTCAGATGATTCGAAAGTTCAGTGATCACGTGCGGAAATTGTCGCACCGGCACGGCAATCAACACTGCATCGCAAGCTGCAATCGCCGCGAGCGTGGCGGCTTCATCGATCACGCCAAGCTTCAATGCTTCGTCCAGCGCTACTGCATCACGGTCGATACCGATCAGGCGCAAGTCGCCCGCGTTGGACGCCGCATTGCGACGCAGCGCGAGGGCAAATGAGCCGCCTATCAAGCCAACACCGATAATCGCAATGTTCATATAAATATTAAAACCCTAGCATTGACGGGCATCACAGGCCATAAGTGCCTGAAAACACCCACCAGTGCTAGAGTTTTAACTATTTCCTTATTATTCTCTTGCCTTGTCCAACGCCGTGAGGAAACGTCGATTCTGTGCTTCAGTACCAATGGTGACGCGCAAATAATCCGGCAATCCGTAGCCTGCAATCCGTCGCACGATCACACCTTGCCGCAGCAAGGCTTCAAACACGCGTTTCGTGTTTTCAATTTTGAAGGTGATGAAATTGCCGAACGCAGGAATGGTTTCAAGCTGTCGCTTGGCGAATTCCGCTTTGAGCAACGACAATCCGGCATCGTTAACGCGGCGGCTCTCTTTGATGAACGCATCATCGCCTAGAGCTGCGACAGCGGCCACCATCGCCAAATGATTCACGTTGAAAGGCTGCCTGATGCGGTTCATCAAATCGATCAATTGCGGATGCGCCAAACCAAATCCGATGCGCAGCCCCGCCAATCCGTAGGCCTTTGATAGCGTGTGTGAAATGATCACATTCGGGAAATCAGCCAGCCATGGCACACTGTCATAAACGTCCGCGTCATTAAGATATTCGCCGTAAGCTTCATCGAGCACCACCAGCACATTAAGTGGCACCTGCTTGACGAAGGCGTGCAATTGAGGCCCCGGAATAAACGTGCCGGTCGGGTTGTTCGGGTTCGCAAGAAAAACCATTTTGGTGTCAGCACGAATCGACCCCAGCATCGCGGCCAGATCATTGCCGAAATTCTTTGCCGGCACCTCGATG
>JANNRY010000110.1:0-12931 GCA_031401935.1 Betaproteobacteria bacterium
ACGGATTTCACCTGGTCATCGATGCCCTGAAGCTCAACGGCATCAACACCATTTACGGTTTGCCCGGCATTCCGATCACAGATCTGACGCGCAAAGCTCAAGCTGAAGGCCTGCGCATGATCTCCTTCCGCCACGAACAGAACGCGGGCAACGCTGCGGCCATTGCTGGTTTTCTGACCCAGAAGCCCGGTATCTGTTTGACGGTTTCCGCGCCCGGCTTTCTCAACGGACTCACTGCCCTCACCAACGCCACCACCAACTGCTTTCCGATGATTCTGATCTCAGGCTCCAGCGAACGTGAGATTGTTGACTTGCAGCAGGGTGATTACGAAGAGATGGATCAGCTCGCGATTGCCAAGCCGCTCTGCAAGGCGGCCTTTCGTGTGCTGCACGCCGAAGACATCGGTGTCGGTGTCGCGCGAGCCATCCGCTCTGCCGTGTCCGGTCGTCCGGGCGGCGTGTATCTGGATCTGCCAGCCAAGTTATTTGCGCAGACCATGGAAGCCGAGGCCGGCAGAAATTCGCTGATTCAGGTCGTCGACCCGGCGCCGCGCCAGATCCCCGCACCGGATGCGGTTCAGCGCGCGCTGGACTTGCTCAAAGGTGCCAAGCGTCCCCTGATATTGCTGGGCAAGGGGGCCGCCTATGCACAAGCTGACGCCGACATCCGCGCGCTGGTCGAGAAAACCGGTATCCCCTATCTGCCCATGTCCATGGCAAAAGGCCTGTTGCCAGACACACACGCGCAATCCGCGGCCGCTGCGCGCTCGTACGTACTGCCTGAGGCCGACGTGGTGTTGTTGATCGGTGCGCGGCTCAACTGGCTGCTCTCCCAAGGCAAGGGCAAAACTTGGGGTGGGAAAGATCACAAGGCCTGGGGCGGTCAGAAATTCATCCAGATCGACATCTCGCCGACCGAGGCGGATAGCAACGTTCGTATCGATGCGCCGTTGGTCGGTGATATTGGTTCCTGCGTGTCGGCCCTGCTTGCCGTGATTGAAGCGACTGCGGGCTCAGGTTGGGCCAAACCATCGGCCGAGTGGCTGGGCGCCATCGCTGAACGGAAGAATAAGAACTTGGCCAAGATGGCTGAGACGCTGGCCAAAGACCCAACGCCGATGAACTTCCATAGCGCACTGAACGTGGTTCGCGACATTGTCAAGGCCAACCCGGACGCCATGCTGGTTAACGAGGGTGCCAACGCGCTCGACTTCACGCGCGCAATCGTCGATATGTACAAGCCGCGCAAACGCCTCGACGTGGGCACATGGGGCATCATGGGTATTGGCATGGGCTTTGCCGTAGCTGCTGCGGTGGAAACGGGTCTGAATGTGATTGCCGTCGAGGGCGACAGTGCCTTTGGTTTCTCTGGAATGGAAGTCGAAACCATCTGCCGTTACAACCTCCCGGTCTGCGTGGTGGTGATGAACAACAATGGCGTTTATCGCGGTACAGACATGAATCCGACCGGTGGCCCTGACGTGGCGCCGACCGTGTTCGTCAAGGGCGCGCGCTATGATAAGTTGATGGAGGCATTCGGTGGCGTTGGCGTGAATGTAACGACTCCGGCCGAGCTGCGCCGTGCAATGGAAGAAGCTATCCGCTCGAAGAAGCCCACGCTAATTAATGCCGTTATCGATGAGACTGCGGGCACCGAAAGCGGGCGCATCACCAGCCTGAATCCGCAAAGCGCGAAGAAAAAATAGCCAAAGCGATGGATGTCCGCGTAGCGTGACGAGTGACTGGTGACAGGTAACATAGCCAGCAGTTGTCACCAGTTACCTGTCACGCTTCATCGTCACAATTAGAAGCAAACAAGGAAAAAGTATGGAAGCCCTCAAAGGAATCAGAATTCTCGACATGACGCATGTTCAGGCCGGCCCAACTTGCTCGCAGTTGCTCGCCTGGATGGGTGCAGATGTCATCAAGTTCGAGCCGCCCCAAGGCGACGCCACACGCGGGCAATTGCGCGATGTGCCGGGTGCAGACAGCCTCTACTTCACCATGCTCAACTGCAACAAACGCTCGATCACGGTGAACATGAAATCTGTAGAAGGTAAAGCCGTGTTTGTCGACCTGCTGGCGAAGTGCGACATCGTCATGGAAAATTTTGGTCCCGGCGTATTGGACCGACTGGGATTCACATGGGACAAAATTCACCAGATCAATCCCAGGATCGTCATGGGGTCGATCAAGGGCTTCGGTTCAAGTGGGCCATACGCCGAGTTCAAAGCCTATGAGAACGTGGCGCAGGCGATGGGTGGCTCGATGAGCACCACCGGTATTCCTGATGGCGCACCATTTGTCACCGGCGCGCAGATTGGCGATAGTGGCACCGGTTTGCATCTGGCCATTGGGCTTCTCGCTGCGCTCCATCAAGCCAATCGTACCGGCGAAGGCCAGTATGTTGAAGTGGCGATGATGGACGGCGTGATGAATTTGTGCCGCGTGAAATTTCGCGATCATCAGCGGCTTACGCGTCAGGCGCTTGCTGAGTATTCGGTACCGACATATCAAAACATGGGCGAAGTGCCGCGTGCGGGTAACGATTCCGGCGGCGGCCAGCTTGGCAACGCGATTCATTGCAAGCCGCATGGCGCGAATGACTGGATTTATGTGGTCGTGCAAGAGGCGGTGTGGACGGCATTGGCCGGTCGAGTCGGGCCGGAAGTGGGCATGCCGGCGCTTTTATCCGATCCGCAATTCGCCACCATTGCTGAGCGCCGCAAAAACCAGCAGCTGATGTGGACGCTGTTAAACAAGTTTGCAGCGAACTACACCAAGCGCGAAGTGATGGCGATACTGAATCCGCTGGATGTGCCGTGTGGTCCCATCATGTCGACGGAGGATTTGGCCACAGACGAGCACGTGCGTGGTCGCGAAATGTACGTCGAGCTCGATCATCCGCAGCGCGGCAAGTGGTTCAACGTTGGCATGCCGATCAAGCTTTCTGCATCGCCAGCGAAGATTGAACGCTCGCCGTTGTTGGGCGAGCACACGGATGACGTATTAAAGAACGTGCTTGGCTACGATGACGCCAAAGTGGCACTGATGAAAACGGCGGGTGCGTTTTCGGCACCGCCGAAGAAATAAATTAACAAACTCTAGTGCTGGCGCGCCTTTCAGGCCAATAATGGCTGGGAAAGCCCGTAAAATGGCGTTCTACGTAAAGAAGGAATAAAAAAATGAAAATTGCAATCATCGGCCAACAGGACTTCGGCAGGTCAGTCCTCGACGCGTTCCTCGCCCGTGGCGATGAAGTGGCGGGCGTTTTCTGCGCACCGGAAAAAGAAGGCGCCAAGGCCGATGTGTTGCGTGTGGCCGCGCAGGAGAGAGGTTTGCGGGTATTCCAGTTTCCATCCTTGAAAGACGGTCAGGCGCGCGACACGATGAAGGCGCTCGATGTCGACATCGGCATCATGGCGTTTGTGCTGCAATTTGCGCCGCAGGATTTCGTGAAAATCCCCAAGCACGGCACCATTCAGTTTCACCCGTCGTTGTTGCCGAAATATCGGGGTCCCAGTTCCATCAACTGGCCGATTATCAAAGGCGAAACCAAGACCGGTCTCACCATCTTCAGGCCCAACGATGGACTAGATGAGGGTGAAGTGATTCTGCAAAAAGAAACGCCGGTGAGTGCAGACGACACGCTAGGGTCCGTTTATTTTGATCGCCTGTTTCCGATGGGTGTTGCTGCCATGCTGGAGGCTGCTGATTTGGTGGTAGCGGGCAAGCACGCCGAAACCGTACAGGACGAATCGTTGGCGAGCTACGAGGGCTGGTGTCGCGCCGCAGAAGCAAAGGTCAATTGGAATAATCACGTTGATTGCATTCACAATCTCATCCGCGGCTGCGACCCGGCACCGGGTGCATGGACGACACTTCTCGGCAAAAAGGTGCAACTTTTTGGCAGCAAAAAGCATTTGGTTCGCACGTTTGGCGCAGTCAAGGGCAAGCCGGGCGAGATTTCCCGCGTGACGGATGCATCGTTATTTGTGACGGCGCAGGGCGGGCAAGTCGAAATCGCTAAATTGAAACATGAGGACGGAAAGAAGGTTTCAGCAGCGGAATTTATTGCAGCGCATGGTTTGGCGGTGGGTTGTTTGCTCGGCACTTAGCCAATCACACTCGCTTTCGCGGAATCCGGTCGTCGCCCCGGAATTGCCAGAAACAACCATCAACCCAAGCATGGCAGTCGTTTTTCGTTTAGACGCGCCAGCACTCAAACGCGGTATCTGGCTTATCCGCTTTCTTGCTACAATCGCGACTTGCTCAACTGCCTATCGCTATTGAAGTAAGGGGAAAAAATGAAAAAAGCAGGATTTTGGACATCCGACTGGTTTTTCGGACTCGTCATTGCACTCATCTTCTTCGCGCTGAGCATCGCGACCGGGCTCTTCAAGGGGTTGGAGACCAAGGCTTACGACTGGGGTGTGCAGGCAACATCCAAGCAACCGTCGGATAAAGTCGCCGTCATCGCAATCGATGAACAGTCGCTCGCCAATATCGGTCGGTGGCCGTGGCCCCGCGATATTCACGCCGCGATGATCGATAAGCTCACCGCAGCCAAGGCGAAAGTCATTGGCAACACCATTTTCTACTTTGAACCGCAACAGGATCCAGGCCTTCAGTACATCAGCAAATTGATAAAGGTGTACGCGAAGAACGTTCCTTCTGTCGCAGAAGGCGTCACCACCGCGCCGGTCGCCACCAACCCAGCGGTTGCGGAATTTGGTCCGATTTTGTACGAGGCCGAACAAGCTCTCAACACCGACCGCCGCGTGGCCGAAAGCATTAAAAAATCAGGCAACGTCATACTTGCATCGCTGTTTGACGTGACGTTTGATCCGCCAGCCGGAAAGCCCGAGAAGCCGCTGCCTGAATTCGTGGCCAAAAATATCGTTACCGGCTTTACCAATGCAGGTGGAGAATTTGTTTACTCAACGCCTAATCCCAATCTACCGATCGACGAGATCGGGATGTTTGCTGCCGGTATTGGCCACCTGAGTGCCAATCCGGATGCCGATGGCGGCGTCAGGCAAGACATTACCGTCGTCGATTATTTCGGCCAACAATATCCGTCGCTGGCGATGTTGGTCGCGGCAAAGAGCCTGAATTTGGGCGCGAAAGATATCCGCATCAATCTTGGTGAGAGCGTCTCGCTCGGCAATTTGCGCATTCTTACCGATGAGCGGGCTCTTATGCGGCCTTACTTCTACAAACCTGTTAACGACAAACCAGCAATACCTGTCGATTCATTTTTTGATGTGATCAGCGGAAAAATTCCCGCTACAAAGTATGCCGACAAGATCGTCCTGATCGGTGCGACAGCGCCAGGACTCGGGTCTCTTCAGGTCACGCCAATTGGTGGACTCACGCCGGTGGAGGCACTTTCACATTCAGTATCGAGCATCCTGAAAGAACATTTTTTCCGCACGCCAGGTTGGACTGTGTGGGTGTCATTATTGGTGTTTCTTGTTGTCGCCGCCTATCTGATCGCCCTGTTGCCCAGATTACGTGCCGGCCCGGCAGCAGTGTTCACGCTGGTAATTTTTGTCGTACTGGTCGGTACGCATTTCGCCTTGATGATGGGCCCCGGAATCTGGGTAAAACTGATGCTGCCAGCATCGTTACTGGTGATTGGCCATCTATTGCTTACCACCAAGCGCTTCCTCATGACCGAACGTGGCAAGGAGCAATCCGAAGCAGCAGGCGCCGAATCAAACCGCATGCTTGGCTTGGCTTTCCAGCAGCAGGGCCAACTGGATATGGCATTCGATAAATTCCGCAAATGTCCGGTTGACGAGCAGTTGATGGAAAACGTCTATTCGCTGGCGCTGGATTTTGAGCGTCGTCGTCAATTCAATAAAGCCGAGAGCGCGTTTGCGTTTATCCATCAAAACAATCCGAAATTTCGCGATGTGGCGGATCGGATGAATCGCGCCAAGGTGATGTCGGAAACAATCATTCTTGGCGGCTCGTCTGGCGCGCGTTCGAATCAGGCAACGATGGCACTTTCCGGCACGGGTGAAAAACCAATGCTGGGCCGTTACCAGATACAGAAAGAGCTCGGCAAAGGCGCGATGGGTGTAGTTTATCTGGGCAAGGATCCAAAAATTGGCCGTGAAGTTGCGATCAAAACGATGGCTCTTGCCACCGAGTTTGAAGGTGACGAGTTGCAGGAAGCCAAAGACCGCTTTTTCCGCGAGGCCGAATCGGCCGGCAAACTTGATCATCCGGGCATCGTGAAAATCTATGATGCGGGTGAAGAGCACGATCTGGCATTTATCGCGATGGAATTCCTCAAAGGCAAGGACTTGGCGCCGTACACCAAGAACCCGAACCTGCTGCCTTTTGAGAAAGTGATGTCAATCATCGAACGCGTTGCTGCCGCGCTTGACCACGCACACAAGCTCAACATCGTGCATCGCGATATCAAGCCTGCCAACATCATGTATGACCCGGATACCGACACGCCGAAGATTACTGACTTCGGTATCGCACGCGTGACCGATTCATCCAAAACCAAGACCGGTATGGTGCTGGGTACGCCGTCGTATATGTCGCCTGAGCAATTGGCCGGCAAGAAGATCGACGGGCGTTCTGATCTGTTCTCGCTCGGCGTGATGCTGTATCAGATGACGTGCGGACGGCTGCCGTTTGAGGGCGAATCCATGACGCAACTCATGTTCGCGATTGCCAACGAGCCGCACCCAAACATTCGAGAATACAACCCGGCATTGCCCGAGTACATGTCAGATCTGATCGATATGGCGCTCGCGAAAAAATTTGAAGAGCGTTTCCAGTCCGGCGCAGAATTTGCGGCGGCGATCCGGACATACCGACAAATAGGTTGATTACAGACGTGTTGCAACGAAGGGCGCGCCGCATGGCGCGCTTTTCGTTTCTATAATGTTGTTTGGCCATTCTGCGTACATATCAACGTCATGCCTCTTTCCGCACCAGCCTCCCCACGCCAGCCCTTGCACCTCCGCGACATTACCGTTCGCGGCTACAAGCGCGATGACGGCATGTTCGATATTGAAGGACATCTGCATGACACCAAGGCCGTGGATTTTAACGTCGCAAGCGGTCGGCGGAAGGCCGGAGAATCGCTCCATTCGATGTGGTTGCGCATCACGATAGACAGAACGATGACCATCGTCGACGCCGAGGCATCCTCGGATGCGATGCCGTATGTTGGATACTGCGATCAGATCGCGCCAGATTACAAAAAATTGATTGGTCTGGCTATCCGCCCCGGCTTTAGCGGTCGCGTCAAAGAGCTTCTGGGCGGTACCAACGGTTGCACGCACATTACCGATCTCGTCGGTATCGTCGCAACGGCCGCCTTTCAAACCATCGCCGGTCAGGGGTTTCAATCTAGCGGTGACAAACCCTTCCAGCTTGATCGGTGTCATGCGCTGGCGCTAACGGCACCGGCAGTGGCCAAATACTATCCGCAATGGTACACGGGCGATCAGCCTGCAACCTCGCCTGTCACCACACCCGAGAATCACTGAGGCAGGTCAATGCGGATGTCACTGGTAACATAGCAAAGTTAGATTCTGGGTGTGGGCTGGGCCTATTGTCTGCTACACCGCCGATCCGTTTCTTGTATTCCAACGCAGAGAGCCAACATCCATGAACGTTCACGAATATCAGGGCAAGGAAATCTTGCGCAAATACGGCGTCGCCACACCACGCGGTGTGGCGTGTTTTTCGGTCGATGAGGCTGTCAAGGCGGCGGAGTCATTGGGCGGCAAAGTCTGGGTCGTGAAAGCGCAGATTCACGCAGGTGGCCGCGGCAAGGGTGGCGGGGTCAAGGTCGCCAAGTCCATCGACGAGGTGCGGGATGCCGCATCAAAAATTCTCGGCATGACACTCATCACCCACCAGACCGGCCCCGAAGGTCGCGTGGTCAAGCGCCTCTTGGTTGAAGAGGGTGCGGATATCAAGAAAGAGCTCTACGTCGGCATGGTAGTGGATCGGGTGACACAGCGCGTGACGCTGATGGCCTCCAGCGAAGGCGGCATGGACATCGAACACGTGGCAGAGCACACGCCGGAGAAAATCTTCAAGGTGGCGATAGATCCTGTGAAAGGTCTCTCGGACGCCGAAGGGGACGAGGTCGCAAAGAAGATCGGCGTACCGGATGTTGCCGTCGCGCAGGCCCGCGGCTTTATGCAATCCCTGTACAAAGCCTTCGACGAATGCGACTGTTCTCTGGCTGAAATCAACCCGCTCATTTACACCGGCGACAACAAGGTGCTGGCACACGATGCCAAACTCAATTTTGATTCCAACGCACTCTACCGTCACCCCGAAATCGTGGCGATGCGCGATCTGGATGAAGAAGACCCCGCTGAAATCGAAGCATCCAAATTTGATCTGACCTACATCTCGCTCGACGGCGACATAGGTTGCCTCGTCAACGGCGCCGGGCTGGCAATGGCGACCATGGACGTGATCAAGCTCTACGGTGGTTCGCCCGCAAATTTCCTCGATGTAGGCGGTGGTGCGACGGCGGAGAAAGTGACCGAGGCCTTCAAGATCATGCTGAAGAACCCGAACCTCAAAGCCATTCTCGTCAATATTTTCGGCGGCATCATGAAGTGCGACGTTATCGCTAATGGCGTCATCACGGCAGCGCGCGAAGTGAAACTCACCGTGCCCCTGGTGGTGCGCATGAAAGGCACCAACGAAGAGCTGGGCAGAAAGCTGCTCGCTGATTCGGGGTTGCCGATTATTTCGGCCAACAATATGGCAGAAGCGGCAGAGCGGGTTGTTGCAGCGGCTGCAAATTTCAAAGCAGGTAAATAATCATGTCGATACTTATCAATAAAAACACCAAGGTGATCACCCAGGGCATCACTGGCAAAACCGGCATGTTTCACACCAAGATGTGCAAGGAATATGCCAACGGCGCGAATTGCTTTGTCGCGGGCGTGACGCCGAAAAAGGGTGGCCAGAGCTATGAGGGCATCCCAATTTTTGAAACCGTTGCCGAGGCCGTCAAACAGACCGGTGCCACCGCGTCGGTTATCTACGTGCCACCACCGTTTGCCGCCGCCGCCATCGACGAAGCTGTGAATGCCGGGCTGGAACTGGTGATTTGCATCACCGAGGGCATTCCCGTGCGCGACATGATCCGCACACGGCAGAAAATGCAAGGCAAGTCGACCATCCTGATCGGTCCTAACTGCCCTGGCGTAATCACACCGGAAGAAATCAAGATCGGCATCATGCCCGGCCATATCCACAAGAAAGGCCGCATCGGTGTGGTGTCGCGCTCAGGCACCTTGACCTATGAAGCGGTCGGACAATTGATGGAGTTGGGCCTGGGCCAGTCATCGTGCATCGGCATCGGCGGCGATCCGGTGAATGGGCTGAAGCATATCGACGTGATGAAAATGTTCAACGACGATCCGGAAACGGATGCGGTGATCATGGTCGGTGAAATCGGTGGCGATGCCGAGGAAACCTGCGCACGCTGGATGAAGGACAACATGAAGAAACCGGTGATTGGCTTTATCGCTGGTGTCACCGCGCCTCCCGGCAAACGCATGGGTCACGCAGGCGCCATCATTTCCGGCGGCAAGGGCACGGCACAGGAAAAACTTTCAGTGATGGAAGAGTGCGGAATCAAAGTAACGAAGAATCCGGCGGATATGGGACGGCTGCTGAAGTCTGTACTTTAGGTTTCGACAACATCGCATACGAAACGGCTGCTTTGGCAGCCGTTTTCATTTGGGTGTTGATGGAAAAGCTGTGGCATATTGCCGTTGACCCTATTTTTGGAGCCGAACTTGACCTCTCCTTACCCGCACCTCTTAGCCCCACTTGATCTCGGCTTCACCACGCTAAAAAACCGCGTCCTCATGGGCTCCATGCACACCGGTCTCGAGGATAAGGCCAAAGATTTCCCCAAGCTCGCCGCCTATTTCGCCGAGCGCGCCCGTGGCGGTGTGGGCCTGATCGTGACCGGGGGATTTGCGCCAAACGTCGAGGGCTGGTTGTCTCCGTTCGGCTCGCGCTTGGCATCTTCCGGCGCGGCACGTAGCCACAAAGTGATAACGGATGCCGTACACGCCGACGGCGGCAAGATCGCATTGCAGATTCTGCACGCGGGCCGCTACGGTTACAGCCCGTTTTCCGTCGCGCCCTCGCGCATCAAGTCCCCGATCACGCCGTTCACGCCGCGCGCACTGTCGGCAAGTGGCATCGAGCGGCAGATCAAGTGCTTCGTGCGCGCCGGCAAACTGGCGCGCGAAGGCGGTTACGACGGCGTCGAGGTGATGGGCTCGGAAGGCTATTTCATCAATGAATTCCTGGTTTCGCATACCAACCAGCGCACCGATGGCTGGGGTGGAAGCTATGAGAATCGCATGCGCCTGCCGGTCGAAATCGTCACCCGCATGCGCGAAGCCGTCGGCAAGGATTTCATCATCATCTATCGGCTGTCGATGCTCGATCTCATCCCCGATGGGCAATCGTGGGATGAAGTCGTGATGCTCGCCAAGGCCATCGAAAAAGCTGGTGCCACCATTATCAATACCGGCATCGGCTGGCATGAAGCGCGTGTGCCAACCATTGCCACCTCGGTCCCGCGCGGCGCATTTGCGTGGGTCACCAAGAAACTCAAAAGTGAAGTGGGGATTCCACTCGTCACCACCAATCGCATCAATGCGCCCGATGTCGCCGAGAAGATCATCGCTGATGGATGCGCCGACATGGTGTCGATGGCGCGGCCATTGCTGGCCGACCCTGAATTCGTCATCAAGGCAGCGACAGGACGCGCAGACGAGATCAACACCTGCATCGGCTGTAATCAAGCCTGCCTGGACCACGTGTTCAAACAAAAGCGCGCTTCGTGTCTGGTCAATCCGCGCGCCTGTTTTGAAACCGAGTTGGTTTATCTGCCCACGACGAACAAGAAACGCATCGCCGTCGTTGGTGCCGGTCCCGCCGGGCTCGCCTGCGCGACCGTGTTGGCCGAACGCGGTCACAGCGTGGATTTATTCGATGGCGCAGCTGAGATCGGTGGCCAATTCAATATGGCCAAACAAATTCCCGGCAAGGAAGAATTTTATGAAACGTTGCGTTACTTCAAACGCCGCATCGAGATCACCGGCGTCGCGTTGCACCTGAACAACCGGGCGAGTGCTGAAACGCTGGCCGCAGGCAAATACGATGACGTTGTGCTTGCCACCGGTGTCACGCCGCGTGACCCGAAGATCCCGGGTCAGGATGCCGCCAATGTGCTGTCGTATATCGATGTCCTGCTGCACAAAAAACCCGTCGGCAAGCGCGTCGCCGTCGTCGGCGCGGGCGGCATCGGTTTTGACGTTTCCGAATATCTGGTGGACGCGGGCCATTCTGCCGCGCTGGACACGGCGCTGTGGATGAAGGAGTGGGGCGTGGGTGATCCGTCTTTGGCGCGCGGCGGGGTGGTGAAGCCGGAAGTGAGTGCGCCCGCGCATCAGGTCACGTTGCTGCAGCGCAAAGCCACCACGGTAGGCAAGGGCCTGGGGAAAACGACCGGATGGATTCACCGTGCCGCACTTAAAAAGAAACGCGTGGAAATGATTGCCGGTGCCAATTACGAAGGCATCGACGACAAGGGGCTGCACATTACCTACGGCGAAAAGCGCGAACATCCGGCGCTGATCGAAGCCGACACCATCGTGCTATGCACCGGTCAGGAGCCGTTGCGTGAGTTACTGGCACCGCTGGAGGCGGCGGGTGTAAAGGTACATCTGGTGGGCGGTGCGTTTGAAGCGGGTGAGCTCGATGCCAAGCGCGCGATTGATCAGGCGAGTCGATTGGCGGCGGCGCTGTGAATGTGACGCAAAATTCTCCATTCTCTGCCTCCCCTCCCATGATGCAAGTGCGATGCCCCTTCTTACTATTTGCGCTTGTGTGGGTCGCATGTCACTCGACGCCTGCCTTGCCTGTGCCGGGTGAATTTGATCGAACCTTCGGTCAGAATGGCATCGCCAATTTCCCGACGGATGCTGGTTCCGTCGCTTATTTTGTGACGACCGATCCCGCCGGTCGCGTGGCGGTGACGGGCAAAGACCGCGGCAACGAGTTTCTGGCGCGACTACAGACGAACGGCGTTCTGGACACCAGCTTCAACGGCGCAGGCTTTGTTCGCGGCACCGCCGGAATAGTTGATAGATTCGGCGACACCTTGCTTGGACATACCGGGCAGTGGATCTCGAAGTTGGCGGGCGGGCAAATGCTTGCCACGCGGGTGGACATTACCTCTTGCAGGCCGGAGATCTGCCGCTTCCGAAGTCAGACTATCCGCGCACGACGCTTCAACGTAGATGGCAGCCTTGTAAGCGCAGCTAACGGCGATGTCGAGGTGACGGCAGGATTTCGTCCCACGCAGGTGGTCGAGCAATCTGATGGGGGTTCACTTTATGTCACCACGGTCACGACACTAGTCTCTTCTCAAACATTGCTTGCACGAACAGGTGCGAATGGGTTTGTGGATGCAACATTCAACGCAAATACACAGACTGGCAACACCTGCCCGACTCTGGCCAAGGGAACGTTTTTCGGTAGCGAAGGCAGGGCGCTGGCGTTACCAGACGGCAAGACGCTGCTGGCGCAATATGTTGGCCTGTTTGATACGCCGAACGGGACTAGAGTATGCGTTTCGCGCCTCAATGCCGACGGGACGCCGGACAAGACCTACGCCGCCGGAGGCGATTTGATTCTCGATTCTCCGCCGTTCTCCACTGCCGTCCATCGTCCGGTCGAAATATTTGCCACGGCCAGCGGTGGCGCAGCGCTGTTGTTGCAACAGACCCGTCACCAGCCGAATTTCACCCAATAGAGCGTTTCAAAGTTATGTTCGAGCGTCGGGCGACCGAACAATCCAACCTGCGCCACATACGGTGGACGCAACCGCGGCATG
>JANNRY010000111.1:0-6007 GCA_031401935.1 Betaproteobacteria bacterium
CAGCAGCAACCACGCGGAATTTGACCTGGATTTCGTTGGCGACGGTCGAGAGATCAGCCCACGGGCCTTCACCGATGGCAAAGTCGATGCGCTTCATCGTAAAGCCGCCGTCGAATACGCCGTTGGCACCTTCGGTTTTGAATGTAAACGCCGCAGTCACTGGCACGGATTTGTCTTTGATCATCAGCGGGCCGGTGACTTCATAACGTCCGCCGCCGACTGCCTTCACAGCGCTCGATGTGAATGTTGCCGCAGGAAACATTTTCACGTTGAACCATTGCCTGCCGACGACTTCATCGTTGGCGTCTTTTGAGCCAGCGTCGATGGTAGCCAGATCAATGCTCAACTCAACCTTGGCGGCCTCCGGTTTGGCGGGATCAAACGCGACTTTCGTGGTGAATTTTGGAAAGCTGCCCTGCACAGGCACACCCATCTGGCGGGACGTGAAGGCAAGTGTGGATTTGTCAGCCAGGACACTGTTGTACTCGATTGCCTGCGCATTGCTGGCGGCAAGGGCGATGCTGAGTGCGGCAAAAGCAGGGGATGGAAATTTCATATCGGTCAGTTTCTGGTGGTGAGAATTAGGGTTATTTTTGACGAGACGGCAGCATGCGCCGCAGGATGTTGTCTTTTTCGATGAAGTGGTGTTTCAGTGCCGCGCCGATGTGCGCGAGAATTATGCCGATCATCGTGTAATTCAAATATTTGTGTACCGCGTTCAGGGTTTCGCCGAGTTCTTTGTTCTTATCCAGCAGATCTGGAATCGGCAGCACACCGAAATAGACGGTCTGGAATCCTTTCGCAGAGCTCATCAGCCAGCCGGTGAGCGGAATGGCGATCATCAATGCGTAGAGGGCGTAATGCGTGGCCTCGGCAACGATGCGCTGCCAGCGCGGCATAGCGTCAGGCAATGGCGGCGCGGCGTGCGTGATCCGCCATATGCAGCGAATCAGCACCAGCATAAAAATCGTCACGCCCGCCCATTTGTGCCACGAGTAAAGCTGCAACTTGGTAGGCGATAGTTTCAGATCGACCATGGTCAAACCAACGCCCAACGAGATAAGAATCATCAGGCCAATCAGCCAATGCAGGCCAATGGCAACGCCGGTATATCGGGGTGTATTCATTGCGTGCTCCCTGCATCACTCTCATTTGCTGGTTCAAACGCGGCGCGCAGGCGATTGAGTTGCTCGCGCATGGTGTCCAGTTCCGCTTCGCTAAACCCTGCAAACATCGGGTCCAGATGCGCCAGATGCGCAGGAAAAATTTCGTCGAACATGGCTTGGCCTTTCCCCGTGAGTTTGGCGATCCAGCTTCGACCATCGTCAGGTGAATCATGGCGGCTGAGCAGGCCTTTAAGCTGAAGGCGATCCAGCACACCCGTCATCGTGCCCTTGGTGATGAGCGTCTTTTCACCTAGTTCCTTGCAGCTCATGCCCTCTGTATTGCCGAGCGTGGCGATGATGTCAAATTGCGCAGGCGTGAGCCCCAGCTCGCGCACGTGCATGCCTGAGCGGCGCTCAAAACTTTGTGCGCATTCGATCAGTGCGCGGACGAGAGGCATGAAGCGTTTTTTTTGCATGATTACCCGTGAGTCGGGATGAACAACAAAATGCGTAAATTCGGGTCAGAAAGTCAATTTAGTTCGTGTAAGGACTATATTCTGAACCGTCAACGCCTGATGTGTCAAGTCCGCGTGCGGCAGTAATTGTTGAATCGGGTTGCAAGCGGATTGAAAACGCGCAACACGCCGCCGGATGAGAAGCTAGAAAAACTCCCGCATCATGAATTCCTCAAGACCATTCGTGTCTTCCACCCGCGCCGACAGCACCACCACGCGGCCGAGCCGGCGGGAATCCCAATTGAAATCGCCCTTATAGTGGGTGCGGATCAGTTCAATCATGCGTCGAATGATGGCGATCTCAATGTTGCCGTTCAACCCCGCATCGACCTCAATGACATCGCGGTGGCTGTTACTGCGGTCGCCTGACCACCCATTGAACGAAAACTGCGCGGCGCGATGGCCTTTGCTCAAAATTTGAAACACGCCACTGGTGCCGTCACGTTGTGTGAGGGATCGCGTATTGCGGTTGATATTGGTCATGGCAATTTCATCGGCAGTTGGCTCACGTCCGCGCGCGCCCGCTGCCGCTTCGGCCGCCATCCGCTGCGCGCGCTTGGCAATAATCATGCTCATAAAATCATTTGGCTCGGACTCAACAGTTCGAACTGGCGCGCTGGATTCAGCTACCAGCGGAGTGCTTTGCGGCGTCGGACTTGGCGCAGACATCATGCGTGGTTGCCGGGGCGTGGGCGCACGTGGAGTTGCAGCCTCCGCAGCGCTCGGGGGCGGCGCGGCTTTTGCCGGGTTGGTCAGGCGGACGACCAATGGACCCTGGCCGCCGACCGGCGGCGCTTGTGAAACGTCGTGTTTTGGCGCCAATACAAGTAAAACTACGTGAATGCAAAGCGATATCGCGAGCCCAACGACGATACGGTGCAGGGTACGCGCTTGCGGCTCGCGCAAATATACTGACGTGAGCGTTGGTGCAGTCAAATGAATGGTGAAGCTACGGGTTTGGAGCATTGGCGTAATTATGCGGTAGGGCGGCGCGTTTTTCACACCTGGTGATAGCCTTGGGATCATCCATATCCCGACCTAGTTCCCGGCCACCCGCGATTCCGGTGCTGATTGTTGGTGTAATCGCAAAGCGGCTATGCTATTGCAGGTGTAATCGTTGGTGTTATCGTTGGTGTTATGTCACCTGCTCAATTGAATAAGGAGTAATAGTCATGGCCAAAGAAAACATGCATATGGGCAACCACTGGTTGCCCTTCACGCCAAACCGCCACTTTCGTGAACATCCGCGCGTCTTTGTGGCTGCCGATGGCATGACGTTCACCACCGATGACGGCCGCAAGGTTCTCGATGGCGTATCTAGCCTCTGGTGCGTGGGGGCCGGGCACAATCGCAAACCGATCAACGAAGCCATCAAAGCGCAGCTCGATACACTCGATTACGCGACCGCATTTCAAGTCGGTAACGACAAAGCTTTTAAAGCCGCGCAGATGATCGCGGCGCTGGCCCCGGGTGATTTGAACAAGGTGCTATTTTGTAACTCAGGCAGCGAAGCAGCCGATACATCGATGAAAGTAGCTCTCGCCTATCATCGTGCCCGTGGTGAAGGACACCGCAGCGTATTCATCGGCCGCGAGCGTGGCTATCACGGCGCGGGATTCGGTGGCATGAGCGTGGGCGGTATTCCTGCCAACCGGAAAGTCTTCAGCACCGCGCTGTTGCCGCGAGTGGACCATCTGCGCTTCATTCATGACCCGGTGAACCACGCTTTCATTAACGGTGTCGAGCCCGAGTGGAAAGAAGACCCGTTGCTGGAACTTGAACAACGTATCCTGCCGCTGCACGATCCGAGCAATATCGCCGCCGTTATCGTCGAGCCGGTTGCAGGCAGTGCGGGTTGGTATCTGCCGCCAAGAGGCTATCTGAAGCGTTTGCGCGAGATTTGCGACAAGCACGGCATCTTGCTCATATTCGATGAAGTCATTACCGGTTTTGGCCGCATGGGCACTAATTTCGGCGCGGATTTTTATGGTGTCGTACCGGACATGCTCAATTTTGCCAAGTGCGTGACCAACGGCGTGATTCCACTCGGCGGCGTGATTTGTCGCGATCATATTTACGATTCGATGATGAAATCCACCGAAAAAAGTCCCGATCACGCCATCGAGTTTTTTCACGGCTACACCTACTCGGGCCACCCGGTCGCGTGTGCGGCAGCGATTGCCACGCTGAATTTGTTTAAAGAAGAAAACCTCTTCGCGCGCGCGGGCGAGATGGGCAAAGTACTGGGCGATGCGATGCACAGCACCTTCAAGGGAATGCCGAATGTGATTGGCATCCGCAGTCTAGGATTGGCCGGGGCGGTGGAGCTTGCGAGCATCGCAGGCATCCCGGGCAAACGTGCCTACGATATTTTCCTGGATTGCTTTGAACGCGGCGTGCTGCTGCGCATCGCAGGTGAAAATCTGGTGTTGAGCCCGCCGTATATTGTTGAGACGAGCCATATCGACCAGCTGGTGACAACGATTGCGGATTCGATCAAGCGACACGCCTGAATTTAACTACAGATCGATAAGCTCTAGCACTGGCGGGCATCTCAGACATTAAATGCTCTGAGAGGCACGCCAATGCTAGAGTTTGATAATTTTATTGCGTGCGATATCTCTCTGACAATGAATCTCAACCCCAAAGACCTTGCAACAATTTCCGACACGACCGTTGCGCATTACAACGAACGTGCAGAGGATTTTTGGGAAGGCACGCGCGACCACGATGTCAGCCAGAATATTGACGCATTGTTGCAGCACATCGACGGCGACCCGCCGTTCTCGATTCTTGATTTCGGCTGCGGGCCGGGACGAGACCTGAAATCATTTGCGGAGCGCGGTCACCATGCCGTCGGCCTTGAAGGGTCTGCGCGTTTTGCGTTGATGGCGAAAGCCCACAGCGGCTGCGAGGTATTGCATCAGGATTTTCTGAAGCTCGCATTGCCCGCGGCCAAGTTCGATGGCGTTTTTGCCAACGCATCGCTGTTTCATGTCCCCAGCCAGGAATTGCCGCGCGTGTTGCGTGAATTGCACGCCACCCTGAAACCGCGCGGCGTGCTGTTTGCGTCTAACCCGCGTGGTGACAACAGTGAAGGCTGGAACAGCGATCGCTACGGCGCATATCATGATCTGGCGCGTTGGCGTGGTTTTATGTCGGAGGCACGCTTTACTGAGTTAGCGCACTACTACCGACCACCGGGCTTACCGCTCGATCAGCAGCGCTGGCTGGCGAGCGTATGGCGGAGATGAAAGAGTGAAGCTGGAGCAAATTCTGTTCAGTCAGGGATTTGGTGCCCGCAAACTGTGTCGTCTATTGATCGACGATGGAGATGTTGAAGTTCAGGGCCAAGTTTGTACGGATGCGGCGAGCGAATGGGACGTGACATCGGGTGAAGCGAACGGCGATGCGTTTGAGTTCTCGGTGGAAGCCGTGCGCTGGCAGTATCACGCTAAGGCATATCTGGTGCTGAACAAACCGGCTGACTTTGAATGCTCACAAAAACCCAAGTCGCACCCCAGCGTTTACACACTCTTGCCTGGGCCTTTGCGCAATCGCGATGTGCAAACGGTCGGGCGGCTGGATCAGGACACGACCGGCATGCTGCTTTTTTCTGATGATGGCCAATTCATCCACCGCATGACCTCACCAAAACATGAAGTGCCAAAGATTTATGAGGTACAAACGAGTGAGGTCATCACGCCCGAACAGTGCACGCGCTTGTTGGCTGGCGTGGTGCTCGATGACAGTCCCGATCCGGTTCGGGCACTTGCCTGCGCAGTCGACACTGTTGGGAAGCTGCGGCTCACGTTGACCTCCGGCAAATATCATCAGGTAAAGCGCATGCTAGCCGCAGTCGGCAACCATGTTGAATCGTTGCATCGCAGCCAGATTGGCCAGTTGCCGCTACCTGTAGATTTGGCAATCGGGCAATGGCGCTGGCTTACGCCAAATGAGCTCCTGTTGGCCAGCACCACCTGATGGCAGTTTCATGGATTTTGGTGTGATGCGTTATCTATTCATGGAGCGATTAGGCTAGAATCAAATGCATGAAGAAGGCAGGGTGATTCTCACCGCAAGTAAAACGAAGTGACCATCCAGAAAGGGCCATCCATTGGTAAAGCCAAACTATAACTTTGCAAAACGCCAGCGTGAACTCGCCAAAAAAGCAAAAAAAGAAGAGAAACAGCAGCGCAAGGCCGCTGTCGGCGCATCCGAGGAAGCCGAGACGACTGAAACTGACGCACCTGTAGACGTGCCTCTGACAGAGGACAAGCCGGCTGCCTGATGGCATCAGCTTGAGCTCAGCAGAATGGGTTCGACTTCTTCAATGGCTGAACCCAAATTGCTGCGTGGCTTTGATGATAAAAACAAAAAAATCGA
>JANNRY010000112.1:0-1523 GCA_031401935.1 Betaproteobacteria bacterium
GACACTCATTTTTGACTCCGACTGAATATTGCGAATTCTGTTTAACGGGATTAGACCGCTGCTGCGCCACCGACAATTTCGGAAAGCTCTTTCGTAATCGCTGCCTGACGCGCTTTGTTGTAGCTGAGCTTCAGGTCACCGATGACTTTCTTGGCATTGTCTGACGCGGACTTCATGGCAACCATACGTGCCGATTGCTCCGAAGCAATATTCTCGGCAACCGCCTGATACACAACCGCCTCGATGTAGCGCACCAACAACTCATCAAGCACCACTTTTGCATCCGGCTCGTAGAGGTAATCCCAGGATGCGTCTGGCGCCCCGAGCGCATCACCGGTAAGCGGCAACAATTGCTCGCAGACCGTTTCCTGCTTCATCGTATTAATGAATCGGGTGTAGCAAATATGCAGGGCGTCGATTTTGCCTTCAGCGAATTGATCGAGCTGAATCTTGATCGGGCCGATCATCTTGTCCAGATGCGGCTTGTCACCAAGACCGATTATGTGTGAAACAACCGGGATGCCATAACGCTGGAGGAAACCAAAACCCTTGTTACCAATTGCAGTCGACTGAACCTTGGCGCCAGCCGCTTCCCAATCCTTGATCTTGTTGACCATCAGGCGCATGGCGTTGGTATTGAGCCCACCGCAAAGTCCTTTGTCCGATGTGACTAAGATGACGCCGACATTCTTGATTTCGGCGCGCTTCTGCAGGAAGGCATGTTTGTAGTCTGGATTGGCATGTGAAAGATTCGCAGCAACACTGCGGATCTTGTCGCCGTAAGGACGGGCAGCGCGCATCCGTTCCTGAGCTTTGCGCATTTTGGATGCGGCCACCATTTCCATGGCCTTTGTGATCTTGCGCGTATTTTCTACGCTCTTGATCTTGCTTCGTATTTCTTTTGAACCTGCCATCGTTAGTCCCGAAGCTTAGTACGAGCCAGTTTTCTTGAAGTCAGCGATTGCAGCGTGCAAGGCTTTCTCGTCATCGGCGGAAAGGTTGTTGGCTTTCTCGAACGACGCAACCAATGCTGCGTATTTGGTGCTCATGAAGTCACGCAGGCTCTTTTCAAACGAGGCGACTTTCTTGATTTCAACGTCGTCCATATAGTTGTTGTTTGCAGCGAACAGAATCAGCGCCATTTCCCAAACCTGCATCGGCTGGTACTGCGGCTGCTTCATTAGCTCTGTTACCATCTTGCCGCGCTCAAGCTGCTTGCGGGTCGCCTCGTCGAGATCTGATGCGAACTGCGCAAAGGCAGCAAGCTCGCGATATTGCGCGAGAGCCAGACGCACACCAGCGCCGGTGTCTTTACGCTTCATGATCTTTGTCTGAGCAGCACCACCTACACGCGACACCGAAATGCCGGCGTTGATCGCAGGACGGATACCCGCGTTGAACAAATCGGTTTCCAGGAAGATTTGGCCGTCGGTGATCGAAATCACGTTGGTTGGTACGAATGCGGACACGTCACCAGCCTGGGTTTCGATGATCGGCAGCGCTGTCAGTGAACCTGTTTTGCC
>JANNRY010000113.1:0-17474 GCA_031401935.1 Betaproteobacteria bacterium
GCGGCGGCTTGTTGCTCTGCCGCTTTATCGTTGTCGGCCAGCGCTTCATCATAATCGGCATGGTGATATTGCACGTTTTGCGCAGCTTTCGTGGCGGCTTCCTCGGCGGCTTTCTCTGCTGCGGCAACATCATCGGTCGAACGCACTTGCACCTGAATGAGTAGCTGGGTGACTTCGCGTTTGATGCCATCAAGCATATTGCTGAACAGCTCGAACGCTTCTCGTTTGTATTCCTGCTTGGGCTGCTTTTGTGCATAGCCACGCAGGTGAATACCTTGGCGCAAATAGTCCAGCGATGCCAAATGTTCACGCCAGTGCGAGTCAATCGATTGCAGCATGACCGACCGTTCGTACTGGTGCAGCAGCGCGGGATCGACATCCTTGAACTTGGTGTTGTACGCAGTGTTCGCCTGCTCAACGATGCGTGCAGCAATTATCTCACCGTCAATTTCCGCGTCCGATTTCATCCATTCATCAATCGGCGCCTGAATGTTGAAATCAGCCTCCAGCGTTGTCGTGAGCGTCGGAATATCCCATTGCTCTTCGACCGTCTCGGGCGGCACAAACTGGCTCACCACACCCGCGAGCACACCACCGCGCATGCCGACGATGGTTTCGGAAATATCATCAGCGTCGAGCAATTCGTTACGCTGTTGATAGATCACTTTGCGTTGGTCGTTGGCGACATCATCGTACTCGAGCAATTGTTTGCGCATATCAAAGTTGCGCGCTTCCACTTTGCGCTGTGCATTTTCGATTGAACGCGAAACCATGCCTGCTTCAATGGCTTCGCCCTCTGGAATTTTCAGCCGCGCCATGATCGCTTTGAGTTTGTCGCCTGCGAAAATCTTCAGCAGCGGATCTTCAAACGAGAGGAAGAATCGCGACGAACCCGGATCGCCCTGCCGACCGGCACGACCACGCAATTGATTATCGATACGCCGTGATTCATGGCGCTCCGATCCGACGATATGCAAGCCACCAGCCGCGACAACGGTATTGTGAAGCGCGTCCCAGTTGGTTTTGATCTCATTGATGCGCAGTTCTTTTTGCGCTTCTGACAGCGATTGATCGGCCTTGATCGTCCGAATCTCTGGATCAGGATTGCCGCCCAGCACGATATCGGTACCGCGACCGGCCATGTTGGTGGCAATCGTAATTTGTTTTGGTTTGCCTGCCTGCGCCACGATGTCAGCTTCACGCGCATGTTGTTTGGCGTTCAATACTTCGTGCGGTAGTTTTTCTCTGGTGAGCAACTCGGAAAGCAATTCTGAATTCTCAATCGATGTCGTGCCCAGCAACACCGGTTGACCGCGTTCGTGGCACTGTTTGACATCAATCACGATGGCGTTGTGCTTTTCCTTCGCGCTGATGTAGACCAGATCGTTGGTGTCTTTGCGTGTCATCGGTCTATTGGTCGGGATGATCACGGTTTCGAGGTTGTAAATACTCTGAAACTCGAATGCTTCGGTATCGGCCGTACCGGTCATGCCGGACAGACGGCCGTACAAACGGAAATAATTCTGAAACGTGATCGATGCCAGCGTCTGCGATTCGTGTTGAATCTTCACGCCTTCTTTTGCTTCTACTGCCTGATGCAGACCTTCCGACCAACGGCGGCCCGCCATCATGCGGCCGGTGAATTCATCGACGATCACCACTTCGCCGTTTTGCACCACGTACTGCTGGTCACGATGGTAAAGCGCATGTGCGCGTACAGCGGCGTAAAGATGATGGATCAGCATGATGTTGGCTGGATCGTATAGCGACGCACCTTCTGGGAGCAGGCCATTTTTCACCATCAGCGCTTCGGCGTTCTCGTGCCCGGTTTCGGAGAGCAATACCGTGTGCTGCTTCAAATCGACAAGGTAATCTCCTACGCCCTCTTCGGTTTCCTGCGCGGTCAAGTGCGGCACCAGCGCGTTGATTTTTACGTACATCGCGGCGGAATCTTCAGCTTGCCCGGAAATGATCAGCGGCGTACGAGCTTCGTCGATCAGGATCGAATCGACTTCATCGACGATACCGAAATTGAGGCCGCGCATGACACGTTCAGATTTGTTCGTCACCATATTGTCGCGCAAATAATCGAAGCCGAACTCGTTGTTGGTACCGTAGGTGATATCGGCTTTGAAGGCAATCTGTTTGGCGTCGTGGGGCATTTGCGAAAGATTGCAACCGACCGTGAGGCCCAGAAAATTATGCAGCCTGCCCATCCATTCCGAATCGCGCTGAGCGAGGTAATCGTTCACCGTCACCACATGCACGCCCTTGCCACTTAGTGCGTTCAGGTACGACGGCAGCGTCGCGACCAATGTTTTGCCTTCACCAGTGCGCATTTCGGCAATCTTGCCGTCGTTCAACACCATGCCGCCAATCAACTGCACGTCGAAGTGGCGCATGCCGAGCGCACGTTTACCGCCCTCGCGCACGACCGCGAACGCTTCCGGGAGCAACTGCGCGAGCGTTTCACCCTTGGCGTAGCGATCCTTGAATTCATCGGTTTTGGCTTTGAGTTCTGCGTCGGTCAACGCCGCCATCGCGGGTTCCAGCGCATTGATCTGAACGACGGTCTTGCGATATTGCTTGAGCAGACGCTCATTGCGGCTACCGAAAATGGCTTTTAAAAATGTGTCGAACATGACAGGCTTTCTTGTTTTCACTGCACAGAGGCAGCGGGGGAATCATGCAAAAGTTGCGGGAATTGGGAAATTATTTTCGGCCGATGCTTGCAGTAATGCAGCTACGCTGCAAGATGGGGACGCACAGCAGCAATCACAATCCTGCCCCGATAAATCGGGTCGGAATGTGATAGTGCCTTGCCGGGGAAATTACGGGGCGCGGGCGGACTTCGTCGCAACCGCTGGTTCCTGCGCCTTGGCGACAGACAGGAAACGGTTGGGATTCAGCGGGACGCTGTTTTCGCGAACTTCAAAGTGCAGATGCGGGCCGGTCGCTCGACCAGTCTGACCCAACTCGCCGATGCGCTGGCCTTTAAGGACAACATCACCGACTTTGACGGTCATTTTTGACAAATGCGCGTAGCGGGTCGTCAGACCATTGTCGTGGTTAATATCGATCATCTTGCCGTATTCGGGGTGCAGCTCCGCGCCAGAAACAACGCCACCTGCCGCCGCAAGAATTTCCGAGCCCGGTGCCGCGATAAAGTCGACGCCAGTATGAAACGCCTGGCGCCCGTTAAACGGGTCAATCCGGTAGCCAAAGTTGGACGAGTAATAACCTGTGACGACTGGCAATGTGGTCGGAATTGCTTTGGCTGCCAGCCGGCCAGCCATCAGGACGGAATCGTACATACCCAGTTTGTCGCCGCGATCATCGAGTGAGCGCGAAATATCGGAGAGTCGGGTTTCAAAATCCTTGAACGAAATTTCTTCAGAAAGCGCCTTTGACGGTGCTGGGCCGCCCTGACCTGGTGTCTCCGAGAAACGGAATTCTTCAGGTTTGATGCCGGCCGCTTTGCCTAAGCGTTCGCCAAACGCATCCAGACGCATCAGTCGCGCCTGAAGTTCGCCCAGCTTGACGGCGAGCGAATTAAGCTGCTCGCGCATTTCTTTTTCGGCAGCCTGCGTTTTTTGCTGCGTGAGGGTGGAGATGAGGCTTTGAATGAACGGGTTCTTAATATCGACCGCATACTTCATCGTCACCCAGTAAGTACCAAGCGCGAACACAAAACCAGCACTGATAAAGCCGCATACGACCATGATAATCTGCGCTTGCGAGATCGTGACAATACGGCTTTTGGCCAAACTGTCCGATACGAGAATAATATTCATCTGATACTCCTGCCCTGACCCGAGATGCCTGCTATGGCGCTAAAGAACCCAATCGACTCATCATCCCAGCGCGGTGATAAACACCCAGGCGGGTCAAAGCCAATCCGTGCCTTGCTACGCGAAAACGAAACGCTGCTGCCGTTCCATCAGCGGCTACGTCAGCTTTCCAAGCTTCAAAAAACGTTTGTCGATGCTCTACCGCCCGGCTTGAGTGAATCATGCCGCATTGCCACGGTGGAGGGATCAACGATTATTGTTGCGACGGCGAATGGTGCCGTGGCGGCAAAACTAAAGCAGATGTTGCCGCGATTACTTGAGAGATTTGGTGAAACTATTGGCGAAAATAAAAAGCAATATCAAGAGGTTACCGGAATTTCCGTCATCGTGCAACCCGAGTTTTTTGTTGCTGAAACCCCACCCCGCCAAGGCCGGCCCGGAGAGCCGATGCCAACCGATAAACTGGCGGAACTGGCTGAATCTTTGGGAGATTCTCCATTAAAGTCGGCCCTCCAAACGATCGCGACCAAACGTGAGCGGGCGCTTACAAACAAACAGAAAAACCGTTAGGGCCGCTTAAAGTAGCAGCAGCCGCTCAGCGATATAGACCACCGCGATCACGGCGGCAAACAATAGCGTCACTTTGATGATGTTTTTGGTCAGCTTCAAAAAGCGCGGATTTTTGGTGAATAGGTAACCGAGAAACGTCGCGGAAATCGCGAGCACGGCGACCATTAACAATAACCGCAGACCGATCAGCATCTCGTTTGTGCCAGTAGTCTAAGCCGACGCGAGCGTCATGTTGCCGAATGCCGCTGGCAACTGGTCACGCTTGTCGAAGGTGACAAATTCAAAGGCGGTCTCGTCTGCCAACAGCATGCGCACGAGTTGGTTGTTCATCGCATGGCCTGATTTGATACCGTGGAACGCGCCGATCAGCGGGTGCCCCAGCATGTATAAATCACCGACCGCGTCGAGCGCCTTGTGCTTCACGAATTCGTCGTCAAAGCGCAGTCCTTCGCTGTTCAGCACGCGAAAATCGTCGATCACGATGGCGTTGTCAAGCGAGCCGCCGCGGCCTAATCCCATTTCGCGCAGCATTTCCACGTCATGCGTAAAGCCGAAGGTGCGCGCCCGGGCTACTTCTTTGGCGAATGAAACCTCGGCAAAATCAATTTCGACGTCGGATGCGGCTTTACTGAAAACCGGATGATCAAATTCAATGGTGAATTTGAGTTTGAAGCCATTGAAAGGTGCGAGCGAAACGTAACGGTCTTTCTCTTTCAGCTCGAGCGTTTTTTTCACCCGAATGAAGCGCTTCGCACGGCCCTGTTCTTCAATACCCGCTGATTGCAGCAGGAATACGAACGGGCCGGCACTTCCGTCCATGATCGGCACTTCTTCGGCGGAAAGATCGACATACGCGTTGTCGATACCCAATCCCGCAAACGCCGACATCAAATGCTCGACCGTCGCAACTTTGGCGCCACTTTGAGGATTTTCGATGCGCGTGGACATGCGCGTGTCGTTCACATTGAGTGCATGCGCGCGCACCATCGGGCTACCGGGCAAATCGGTGCGACAAAACACGATCCCTGTATCGGGTGCCGCAGGACGAATCAGCATTTCGACACGCTGGCCGAGATGCACGCCGACGCCGGTAGCGCGGACTTTGTTCTTAAGGGTGCGTTGTTTGATCATTGCTAAAAATGGTTGCTGGTTTCGTTACAACATTGCATCAATTTTAGCATTTGCAAGATCGGCGCTGAGCGCGCCGGGGCCAGTCAACTTTTCTTGGGCTTGCTGGCGGACGATGCTGGCTTGGACTTTCCCTCGTCCCCGGCCTTTTTTTGATCGCCGATGATGCTCTTTGCCGGACAAACCTTGAACACAGGACATTTCTCGCAGCCAACAGCGATTGCAACGGGGCAGATGACCATGATATTTCCTTTGAACGCAGTGGGGACGAAGTCATGATACATACAATCCCGCTTAGTTAAAACGCCCGGAATCTATGGTCATTGGCATCGAGTTCGGCCCGCAGCGCGCGATAATCCGGGCACATGCGCTCCACCTCCTGCCAGAACGCGGCCGAATGATTCATGTGCCGCAGATGGGCGAGTTCGTGACAGACGACATAATCAATCAATGCTGACCGCGCCTTGATCAGGCGCCACGAAAAACGTACTTCACGTCGGGAATTGCAACTTCCCCAGCGGCCATTTGCACTGGAGATAAACACACGCGGCGGCGTCATACCATATAATTTGGCGAAAAAGAATGCGCGCTGCGCAACATGCGGCAGCGCCTGTTTCTTATACCAGGCGATAACGGTTTTTTCAATCACCTCGGTATCGGTAGCCGCATTGGTAGCCGTATCAGCCAATTGCCCTCGCACGAACAGATGTCCCATCAATTGTTCGGCGGTAAGTTTGCGCTTGGCAAATCCCGACTCGATATCGATCATCAGCGTCAACGGATCACCCATGAATGACAATTGGGCACCGGTTTGCCAAGCCTGCGGCACGATCCGGCGATGCGACCATTCATCGAGTTTCTTTAGCACCCACGTGGCGTTTTTGCCGATCATTTCTTCAATGGCAGAAACCGGGGTCGAAAGCGATACTGCGACCGTCATGCCGCTGCCATCGACTTTCAATCCAACACCACGTCGCCCACGTCGCCGGACAAGCCGATAATCGACGCGATGACCTTGCAGGGCGATGCTACGCTCGGATTCTTCCGTCTCTGCGGGCTGCGCTTTTTTTAGTTTGAAAAACATGCCGCGCTAAAGCTTGACTTGATTAGCCGGTGTGAGCTTCAACATCTCGCCCTCAATCCAGTTCTCCACATCAACGATCACCTCTGACGGCTCGCGCCCTACAGTCATGATCGGCGGGCCGATACTGACGGTGATCTTGCCCGGGTGCTTCATGAATGCGTTGCGGCGCCAACATTCGCCGGCGTTGTGTGCGATCGGCAATATTGGCGTACCGGTCTTGGCAGCAAGCCATGCGCCACCGATGCCGTAGCGTCCTCGCTGTCCTGGTGCAATGCGCGTGCCCTCAGGAAACAACGATACCCATAGACCACGGCTGATCCGCTCCCTGCCCTGCTCTTCAATTTGCTCAATCGCACGCTTACCACTCTTGCGATCAATGGCAATCGATTGCAGCGCAAACAACACCCAGCCAATAACAGGCACCCACACCATTTCACGCTTGATAATCCAGACGGCGCGCGGCAGCAGCGTGAGAATAAAAACAGTCTCCCAAGCTGATTGGTGTTTGGCCATCGACACACAGGGATAAGCAGGAATATTCTCAACGCCTTTTACCCAGTAATCGATCCCGCAGATAAATTTCGCCAACCAAATAACAGATTTACCCCAGCTCTTGGCGAGGTCGTAGCCGCTGTTGTAGTGAATGAAAATGAGCGGCACGACAAAAATGCCATAGGCCACCGTCGTGACGATGGCAGCTAAAAAAAATAGCAGTGAACGGATGAAAATCATGTGCCGCGAGGTTTTACCAAGCCAGCGCGCGCGTTGGGTCTGCGACGAGAAATTTCACGGCCTCGGCCAGATCGTCGAAGGTCTTTGTCCCGCGCGGCAAACCAGCTTTTTCTTTGGTCTTTTTGCCTTTGCCGGTCAGCACCAGAATCGGCACGCAACCTACCTTCGCTGCAGCCTCGAGATCGCGCAGCGAATCACCGATCGCAGGCACGCCGTTAAGGCCGATCCCGAACCGGGCCGCGATGTCTTCAAACATCCCCGTGTCGGGTTTGCGGCAATGGCATTGCTGCTCTGCCGTGCAGGGACAAAAGAAAATGGCATCGATACGGCCACCCTGACGAAACACCAACTCCATCATCTTGTCGTTAATGGCATTGAAGGTCGCCATGTCGAACAGACCGCGCCCGATGCCAGACTGGTTCGTGGCGACCACGACGCGGTATCCGTTTTGATTGAGGCGCGCAATCGCCTCAACTGCGCCGTCGATGGGCTTCCATTCGCGGGGCGACTTGATGAATTGATCGCTGTCGTGATTGATTACGCCATCGCGATCAAGAATAACCAGCTTCGGTGGGGATGTCATAACCTGATTCTACGTGATCGAAATCAGCCGTGCTGCTTGTCAAAATCAGCGCGTGTCATCGCAAACAATGCCGTATCGCCCAAATTACCATCCGCCTCTCGACGTTCCTCACGCATCAAAGCCTCATGCAGAAATCCTGCCCGTGGTGGTACCGCAGCACTTCGCAAATTTTTGCTGTTACAACGAATCGTCACGCGCTCAGCACGCATATGCGCAAAGGCAAATTGTGTAATGAGCTTCACTGCCTCGGTCACGTAGCCATGGCCCTCAGCGTCGGGGCGAATCCAGTAGCCGATTTCCATCGCTGGAACCGACCAGTCGATGCGATGCAATCCTGTGGCGCCCAGAAAATGATTGTCCTCTTTGCGCCAGATGCCCATCGGCAAATCCTCCCGCAAAATCCATTTGGCTTGCATACGACGCACATACTCGCGCGAAAAATCGAGACTGTTGTGGTCGTTTACCCACGGCATCCAGTGCTTTAGATTTTCACGCGATGCGTCCACTGCGTCCCACAAGTGCGGTGCATGCTCATCGCGGAATGCGCGCAACGCGACGCGTTCGCCGGTCAACTCGGACGGAATATCCAGAAGAATCGGGTTTAGCTTTTCGGTCATGCGGCCAGTTTGGAGAGGTCGGCGACTTTGTTCATGAGTGCGTGCAAATCTGAAAGCAACGCCAGACGGTTAGCGCGTAGCTTTGGGTCTTCCGCATTGACCATCACATCATCAAAAAAGGCATCGACTGGCGCCTTGAGTGTTGCAAGCGAAGCGAGGGCGCCAGCGTAGTCAGCCGTCGCTGCAAGACGTTCAAAAACTGGACGCGCCGCCACAACTGCAGCATGCAGCGCAAGCTCGGCGGGTTCGACCAACCGGGACGTATCGACTATGCCGGCCGAACCCTCGGATTTCTTTAAAATATTTCCGATACGTTTATTCGCTGCGGCAAGACTTGCCGCTTCCGGCAGCTTTTGAAATGCGCGCACTGCCGCCAGCCGTACCGGAAGTTCTCCCCACGGTGGGCGTACCGATACCACCGCATCGACTTCCAAAGCTGTATAGCCAAGATCGCGCAGATAGCCGATCAAGCGATCAAAAATGTACTCGACAAGCTTGTCCGCCGATTCCGGTTTTGCTGTTGTGAAAGGCTTCAACGCGTGCACAACCAAATCTTTGACTGTAAGGGGCAAATCGCGCTCGATCAACATCCGCAGCACACCCAGCGCGTGACGGCGCAATGCGAACGGGTCTTTGTCTCCCGTAGGAATTTGATCGATCGAAAAAAGTCCTGCCAACGTTTCCAGTTTGTCAGCCAGCGCCACGGATGACGCCACCTTCGAGCCGGGCAATGTATCCCCAGCAAAGCGCGGCTTATAGTGCTGCTCAATGGCGTCCGCAACAATTTTTCCTTCACCGTCATGCAGCGCGTAATAGCGTCCCATCGTGCCTTGTAACTCTGGAAATTCGCCCACCATGTCCGTCACGAGATCAGCTTTGGCCAGCAGCGCCACACGATCAGCCTGCTGCGCATCCGCGCCAATCTGCGCGGCAATGTATGCCGCCAGATTGCGAACCCTCACGACGCGCTCGCCCTGCGACCCAAGTTTGTTGTGATACACAACGCTCGCCAATTTCGGGATGCGATCCACCAGCTTCGTTTTTTTGTCCGTCTCAAAGAAAAACCGCGCGTCGGACAATCGCGGTCGCACCACGCGTTGATTCCCCTCAATCACGTTTTGCGGATTGTCCAGACGCATATTGCTAACAATCAGGAACCGGCTCGACAATCCACCTTCCGATAAGAACAACGGAAAATATTTCTGGTTCAACTTCATCGTCAGCACGAGACACTCAGGCGGCACCTCAAGAAACTCTGCATCGAACATGCCCACATACACCGTTGGTCGTTCCACTAACCCGGTGACTTCATCAAGCAGCGACGTGTAGTTTTCGGCCTCACCCATCGTATCGCCGGTTTGCTCGGCATGCGCAAAGAGCAGGCGCATGATTTCAGCGCGACGCTTTTCAAAGCTGGCAATCACGCCGCCTTCGCTTTCAAGATGGGACTCATATTCGTCGGCGTGTTTGAGTTCTATGTCAGCCGCACCTTGGAAGCGGTGACCATGCGTCGTGCGACCGGCATCCAAACCGAGTGCGTGAACGGGAACAACATCCGCGCCATGTAACGCGACCAAGCCGTGCGCAGGGCGTACAAATTGAACCGTGGTTTCCCCGTCGGCCAACTGATAACTCATTACTTTCGGCACTGGCAGGGCACCGATAGATTCTTCCAGCGCCGTCTGCAAGGCCACATGCAAACTCTGTCCCTTGGCCAAATCACGCAAAAGCAATTGCTGCGCCTTGCCCTCGCCTTCACGTTCGAGTTTGGCAACATCGAAATCCGGGTTGCCGAGGCCAGCGAGCTTCTTGATTAACGCCTGCGTTGGCTTGCCTTCAGCGTCGAATCCGACAGAGGATGGCATCAACTTTCTGATGACGGTCTCATCCGGCGCAACTGTTCCTACGTTGGTGATGTGAACCGCCAAGCGGCGTGGAGAGGCAAACATCGTCGCTACTGAGTTTCCGCCGAGCAGACCACGTTTCTTTAACCCATCGAAGATAGCGGTTGCAAATGCATCACCCAGCTTTTTCAACGCCTTCGGCGGCAACTCTTCCGTAAACAACTCAACCAATAGCGGTGCGGTATTCATGCCGCCTCCTGCTTCGGCGCATGCAGCATCGGAAATCCCAAACGCTCACGCGATTCAACATAACTCTGCGCCACACTGCGCGCCAGATTACGAATACGGCCAATGTAAGCTGCACGCTCAGTCACCGAAATCGCGCCAGCAGCGTCAAGCAGATTAAAGGTGTGCGCCGCTTTCAATACTTGCTCGTACGCGGGTAGCGCAAGTTGCTTCTCCATCAGATTTTTTGCATTGCCCTCAAAGTCTGCAAAGTGCCGCAGCAGCGCTTCAACGTTCGCATGCTCGAAGTTATAAGTCGATTGCTCGACCTCATTCTGGTGATAAACGTCGCCATACGTGAGGCGTCGTTCAACGCCATTTTCTTTCCACGTCGTCCACACCAGTTCGTAAACATTTTCCTTGTTCTGCAGATACATCGCTAGGCGTTCAAGCCCGTAGGTAATCTCACCGGTGATGGGCTTGCATTCAATGCCGCCGACTTGCTGAAAATAGGTGAACTGCGTGACTTCCATTCCATTCAGCCACACTTCCCAGCCGAGTCCCCACGCGCCGAGCGTTGGATTTTCCCAGTCATCTTCGACAAAACGCACATCATTTTTTTGTAAATCCAGACCGAGTGCTTCGAGTGAACCCAGATAGAGATCGAGGATATTGGGCGGCGAGGGCTTCAGCACGACCTGAAATTGATAGTAGTGCTGCAAGCGATTGGGATTTTCTCCGTAGCGACCATCCTTGGGGCGCCGCGAGGGTTGCACATAGGCCGCGCGCCACGGCTCGGGGCCGAGTGAGCGCAGGAAAGTGGCGGTGTGGGAGGTGCCCGCGCCGACTTCCATATCGTACGGCTGCAACAACGCGCAACCTTGCGCGTTCCAGTAATCCTGGAGCTTGAGAATGACTTCTTGGAAGGTAATCATGAATCGGGGGATTTTCTTGCGCTAAACTGCCGATTTTACGTGGTTAGCAGTGCGTTACGCAAAATCATGCCGACAGATAAATGAATCAGATGCTCTCCCAAACGCCTCAATCATTGCCCGCCGCTCCACCTGCGACGAATGAGCCGCAGTATGTTTGGCAAACCTGCCTCAACATTGAAGATGCGCCTGCGACGCCGTATCAGGCGCATTTCAATCCGCAGATGCTGGATGTATTGGCGCATCCGCCCAGAGTACTTCTGGACGTCGGTTGCTCGTCGGGCATCCTTGGCCATTATGTAAAAAGTTTGCACCCTGCCTGCCGAACCATCGGTATCGAGCCAAACCGTGCGACCGCCGCGCTTGCCGCGCAGAATCTTGATCAAGTATTGTGCGGGAAATTTGAGGATTTCAAGTTCGAGGATGAAGGCATCGCCTTGGGCAGTCTCGACACGGTCGTGATGGCGGATGTGCTTGAACACATGTTCGTCCCGTGGCAGGTGATGGTGAAATTGAAGCCTTACCTGTCGCCTGATGCGCAGATTATTTTGAGCATTCCAAACACGCGGCATCTGGGATTGATGCAAGGTTTGATTGATGGTGGCAAGTGGACCTACGCTGAAAAGGGCCTGCTAGACATCACGCATATCCGCTTCTTCACGCTAAAGGAAATTGCCAATTTCCTGATGCAGACCGGCTACCGCATGGAGTTTGTGAACCATTTTCTGGATGAAGGTTTGGCGCCTTTCTACGAGCAAAACAAATCGAATCCGGACATCAATATTCGACTGGGCCGCATCTCGATGGAGAAAGTATCGCCAAGAGAATTAGCGGAACTTTGCACCTGGCAGTTTTTTATTCGTGCGCGGTTAGCTTAGCCCAATAAATTAACAAACTCTAGCACTGGCGCGTTTTTACGGCCATAAATCGCCTGAGAGCCCCGTAAAATATAGAGTTTGGCATTATATTGTTGCGCTGTCCCATGTGGCCGTACAGCTATTTCAAACCTCGTTCCTCCTACACCGCGTCCTACGCAGAGTTCCCAATTGCACCTACAGATTGTGCGCTGGCCGCGCCTTAATATCATTCGCACGAGTTGCCGATTCGTCGGCAGCGATCTTATTAAGTTGTGCAAACACGAACTGGGGGAATGTCATGGATCGCATCATTGCAGGGCGCTTTGAAACCAAGGCTAAAGCCGATGTGGCCGCCGCAGCAATCGTTCGTTACGTTGATCGCGCCGACATATGCATTTTTCATAACAATCCACCCGGACAGCACGGCACATCAATAGCTCCCGAAATTGAGAAAGTGACTGACGACGAGAATCCCGGGTTGGAATCAGATAATAAATCGGCCGTCGCCACTGCATTGACAGCGGGCCTCGCTGCGGGTGCGGTTGGTCTTGTCGGTGGGCCGGTGGTCGCACTGGCTGCGGCTGGAGTGGCGGCCTATACCGGTTCATTGGTTGGCGCGATGGGCGGCATGCAGGATGAACAATCGCGGCAATTGCCAAATCTGCGACCGGCCGGCGTCATTCTGGCGGTACGTATTTCGCGTCAGACGAATGAAAAATATGTGGTCCGAGATCTGGACACAAGCGGTGCAAAAGATATCGAGCAAGCCGAAGGCGAATGGCGCGATGGCGACTGGGTGGATTTCAATCCAATTCAGGAACCGAATCTGATTGCTGCTTAACGTCTTGGCTTCGAGTAATTACGGCGGCAGCAACTTCCAAGCCCGCAGCAATTCCCGCAGGGCTTCAGGTTTATTGGTGGGGTTATTCTGCCCCGCCTGATCCTTCGTGTTCGCGCCATGGCATGAAGCACACACGCGCACCTCGCCCGGCTGCACCGTAATCCACACACGCTCACGCACGACTGGATTGCCAGCGGCATCGGTGGTTTGCCACGCCAGCGCGCGACGCGCAGGCACGAAGGCAGCCGTGGAGCCATCAATTGCAATTTTTACGCTACCCGCAGGGCCGCCGGGGTTGGGGATATTTTTACCTGCGGCGTCATGCAATGTTTGGGCAATAACGCGTCGCCCCACGGTGCCGCCGCTGTAGGCACGAATCTGATCTGCCTGAAAAATCTGGAAATGCGAAATGTCGTATACGCGGCCATTGCCCGGCGCGACCGTCTTTGCGCCGCCCACACCCGGCACTTGCAGATTAAACGGCTGCTGCAAATCGCCGCGATCCCGCGAGGTTTGGTTGCGGGTGACGATCAAGGCGAGATTGTTGTTCCGAAGCCATGCGCGCAATGCGGCTTCGTTGACTTGCTCCTCGACGAACACCGCACTCTCCGGTGCCTCCAGCGGGGGCGCAGGCCGCATCGGTCTGGCGCGTGCCACGACTTCAACTGCTTCAATTTCCCACAGTAAACCGTTGAAGGTGAGCAACGCATCCGGACTCCACCACGACACCGCCTTGGTCAAGCCACCCGTCATTGATGCGCCGGGTAAATAAAGCCCGGAGCCATTGTCGAGTGTGAGTGGCTTGAGTCGGAATTCGGTGATCTGTGCGACCGTTGCAGAGGTCGCCGGTGTGTGGCTGGCGACAAGGTTGCCGGATGCCATTGGCAGCGGATTACGGAAGCGCCCGCCTGGCGATGCCAGCCCCATGCCGGGCGCAGTCACGTCGCTGAGCACCATGTTCTCGCCATTAAGATTTGGCCCACCGGTAAGCTTGACGATTTGATCTGAGGACAGCGATCCAAACTCGCGCGCGGCGATACCGACATAAGTACCAGGGTTAACCGGGTCTTCGCGAAGATGGAACAGGCCGCCATCCATACGCACCGTTTTTTGGTTGGCGTGAAGGCTATCGTTGGTGTTGTAAGACAATGCTGGGTCGGAATCAAATGACGGCGGAATGTAGCCAAACGCTAGCTCGTGCCGACCCACATGGTTAAGCGTTTCTTCGTCGGTGCCGTCTTCATTTATTTGCCACGGCGTAAAGAAATTCGAGGTGTATCCGTTCACGGGGCCGAAAGCGGCACTGACGCTGTTGGCACGCGTCTCTGGATAGACTTCATTGCGATTGTTCAGTAACGCGGCCGCGCCGACACTTTCGTCTGCGTAGTTGAATGAGCCGTTGGGTGGTGCGCCGGGTGCTGCGCGATCAGCATCGGCTTGCTGGTCCTGCTGCAGATGATCCCAGCGCGTGAAAATCACGCGGCCGAAGCTATCGATGGTGGGTGAGAACGCGCCGCTGGGGGCGTGATTAAGCAAGCGCAAATCAGCAGTCGATGGATTAAGGCTCCAGATGCCGGTGACTGTCGCCGTGCTCTCGTATTCATCCAATTGCGGATACAAATGTGCCGCACCGTTACGTGGCCGGTCGGACGTGAACAGGATGCGGTCATCGGTGCCGTACAGCGGCGAAATGTTGTTGTAGGTGGCAGGCTGGTTGGGCACTTTTGCGATCACTGCCGTCTGGCCTTTGATGAGGCCCGACACTTCATACATCTGCCAGTAATAAGTAGCCACCTGAAATTGTGCCGTCGGCGCGCCGACCACCATGCTGAACACCGCCTTCGACCCGCTCCAATGCACAGTCGGTTCACGCACCGCGATGGCGTTAGCGAGCTGCATACCATCCATGCCGAAGCCGGCTTCGCGGGTGAGGTTGCGCATAACGCCATCGGGGTAGCGGATCATCAAATCACCGCCGCGCACCACCGAATCCATGCTGGCGCGATGATTGCCGAAGGTCGATGCGCGACTGGCAAAATCGTTCATCGTCGGCACCTGTGTGACAAACATGATTGTGCCGGCCAAAATCCCGCCGACACCGGCCAATGAAGACCCGGAGCGCGACTTTGATCCAGAAATGTCGGCTGAATTGACCGCACCAGTGGCGTTCACATCAAACCGGAAATTAGCCGCTGTTGTCGTCTGCCCGGACCGCGCTTTAATAATACTGATGTCGCTCGCCGTCACCGACCGCGTTTCATTTACGTCACCGACAAGAAAACCAATCGCGGCGGCCGCGTTAACGGTCGTGCCATTGACAGTTGGCAGCGAAACACTCACGCGCTTGTTGTCGGCAAGGGTGGCGAGCGTCACCACGACTTCGTTGCCCGATTGCGCAGTGGTGGCGGCAACGGTTGCCGCAAATTCATCCACAACGGTGACTGGCCCGACTGAGATGATTGTGGCGTTAAATTGAAACACAATCTTGTGGCCCGCACTTGCACCCACGCCTATGGTGCGTGGCTCAACGCTGACCGCACCGTCGATGGCAATTGCAACATTGATGGGGACATCAAATGCACCAGCAGCGCCGTGGGTTTTGCGCGATTTCACGCCAATCAGTGTCAGCGCAGCAGCGGCCACCGGCGTGACCTGCACGGTTGCCGATGGCGCGCTGCTGCCCGCGTTGTTATTGGCGGTGACAAAACAACTGTAGGCGGTGCCATTGACCAAGCCGACGATAGCAATCGGAGCCGTTGCGCCATTGCCAGTCGTAGTCCCCATGCCGATGCCCGGACTGCACGTTACGGTATAGCTGGTGATGGCGCTCCCGCCCACTGATGATGGGGGCGTGAACGATACGTAGACACCCGCGTCGCCTGCTGTGGCAGACCCAATGGCGGGCGCGCCTGGCGTTTGTGCAACGGTATTGCCTGCACCTACCGCAAACAAAGCGGCAAAGATGAATTGCGGAATTTTGCTGAACAATTTCATGTTGAAAAGTCACCTTCGGGATGGGCGCTTTCTGCGCAATGCAAAACTTGTTGGCACCAGCCCTTTGCCAACTTCAAACGTAGCTAAAACGACGTGCACGATATGCGCAAGAAATTATTTTTAGAACAACGACCAAGACGTTACCACAGCGCATCGCCCTGCTGAAGTGAAAAACCTCACGCATACCTTGATTGCGGCAGTTGTTGCGGGCGTGGCTGTGGCGCAGTGGCCGCCATCCGTCTCCGCGCGCTAAAAACAGACAAATATTACGTAGAATGCCATTTGATGGGGCTTTCAGAGCAAAACTGCCTGGAAATGCCCGCCAATGCTAGTGGTAGTGCGCAGGCGGCGAATCTGCCTCTTCCGGCATTTCAGCGTGCACCATTTCCTTATCGGCATCGACGAACAGGGGCGCGCCACAGTCCTCACAGAACTCAGGCGCGAACACGCCTGGAAGCTTCAGGACTTCGCCGACCTTGCATTCCTTGAATATGGCTTCGATCTCCTCGCGCGGAGTTGGTTTGCCCAAATCGGCTTGTTCATCATCCTCGCGCCCGAACAACGGCCACACCACGCCATGCAAAATTTCATCCTGCCCACGATGGGTGAAACCGATGCGATATTCGTCCACCATCTCCTCACCAACACCGGCAACGATTACGCGCAGATGGCCGGGATTGGTTTTCAGGGTGTCTTCCAAAAATCCCACAGCCGCGCGCAGTGAGTAAGGCCGTACCCGCCGGTCAGATTCGCGGCAATTGTGGAAATATGCGTCCGGCAGACAGCATTCGAACGCGGTGCCCGGCAGCAGTCGCGCAAGATTCGGTCTGCCCTGCGCAACCCAGCGTTCGAGACAATCGGTGCGGGTAAGTTTTTCGGTTTTTTCCTGCCAGCGAAACAGCGGCGCGCCTTCCGGAACGGCAACGGCGGCCAGCAAAAAACGAGAGTCTGCTGGCAGCGGTGCAGTTTCGGGCGCGCGCGAATAATCAAAACGTGGGTGGGTTTTCTGAATCGCGGCTTCGCCAAGCTTGACCGTCATTTTGCGCACGTTGGAAAAATCGCGCGGCATTTGGTCGATGCTGTACAGGTACGGGCTCATGGCTGCGCGCGCATCGTGTGCGAGCACGTGCGCCTGCAAATGCATGACGATGGCATCATTGATTTCCAGCGGCACCGGGCCGGACGGAATGGCGTAACGCGACCACGCCACCATCGGTAGCGCAAGCAGCAGCACATCCCAGTTGGCGCCATCGACGGTCAAGCGGGTTGATTCTGC
>JANNRY010000114.1:0-5579 GCA_031401935.1 Betaproteobacteria bacterium
GCCACGCGCGTTCGGACACCGGCAAGGTCTGCGCGAGAGTAAGTTTTTTGTCGCGCAGCGCCTGGAAAGCAAGATAGGCGGTCATCAGTTTCGTTAGGGAAGCCGGTTCGAAACGGTCGCTCGCGGCTTGTTGCGCGAGTATCTGGCCAGAACCCGCATCAAACAACACATAGGCGCGCGCGGCAATCGGCAGTGCGGGAATATCAGCGTTGATGCTGGGCAATTGGGAAAAACTTAACGTTGAGTAGGTGACGAGTGCCGCAATAAAGGGCGCGGCGAAATTTGAGACGGTGAATTTTTTTAACACAGTGATGTTTACTTTCAAGGTTGCTGAATGACGGGTGAAAAATCGTGTGAGCGCCTTACTTGTGCGACGATGGCGTCGGCCTCCTCGCGGGAATTGTATGGGCCCATGCGAACGCGGTAGAGATTGTCCTTTCGTGATATTTGTATTGGTTCACGGTTCCAGTCCAGCTCACGAACCAGCCGTGCGCGGAAAATTTCAGCATTCTCCATCGAGCCGAACGCGCCCAGTTGCAGATAAAGACCACCGGCTTCAGGGATAACGGGTGACACCGCTACCGCCGTTGCTATCGGTTGGGGCGCTAATGGCGCAGCAATGGATGCGGTGCTGGTTTGGTCGCGGCCACCTGCAAAGACGCGTTCGACGATTACCATTGCGCTGCCACGGCGTGCGACATCAAGCTTGGCTGCGGCAGTGTAAGAAAGATCGATGATGCGATCGGAATGAAATGGCCCGCGATCATTCACACGCACCACCACTGATTTTCCATTGGCAGGATTGGTCACGTGCACGTAACACGGCAGCGGCAGCGTCGGGTGCGCGGCAGTCATGGCGTACATATCGTAAGTCTCGCCGATAGACGTTTTCTGCCCATGAAATTTGCGACCATACCAGGAAGCTAACCCTTGCTGACGAAACGGTTCGTTTGAAACGTTGGGCACGTAGGTTTTGCCGAATACGGTATAGGTGCGATTGGCACCGCTGTGCAGCTTTTCTGTTTTCGGCACCGCGTTGGGGATCGCATCGAGATTGGGCGGCGGGTTTTCGCCGGGACCATCGTCGAGGTAGTAGGCGCCGGGTTTGGCGGTTGATGTGGATGATTGTTTAGGCGGCTCGGTTTTTTTTGGTGTGGTGCCGCAAGCAGTTAATACTAATGCGATCGCAAGCGCTGCGATGCCGGGGGTTGCCCGGCGGCAAGATACTTTCTTTTGCTTCGCCAAAAGAAAGTACCCAAAGAAAAGGCGACCCCAGGTTCGTCGCCCTTCGGGTTCCCTGCGCTGCTCACAAACGCGGGCCGCTGCGGAACTCGGGCTCGTAGATTTGGTGGCGCGTGTGGTTGAGTTTGTGCTCGCCCTCAGACAGTCCTCGCGGACGACTCCCGCGTTTGCTCCGCTGCTCGGCGACTTACATGGGGCCCCGGGTGTAATGCGGCGAGCGAGGCCACAAGAAACTGTCTTCCCGGCGGAGGCCGGGACCCAAGTTGTATTGCGCGGGCAATAGTTTAGAAAAACACTAGCACTGGCGTGCCTCCCAAGCCAAAAGTGCCTCAAAACACCCGCCAAATGGCGTTCTACATTATTTAACACACAAAAAAACATCAGGTCGACACCAGCCGCTTATGGGTGGAAATACTCATCAATATTCCAAAGCCCATGAACATCGACAAAATCGCCGTGCCGCCATAGCTCACCAACGGCAGTGGCACACCGACCACCGGCAATACGCCGGTGACCATGCCCATATTCACGAACGCATATGTGAAAAACGTCATCGTGATGGCACCGGCCAGCAAACGCGAAAACGTGGTCGGCGCATTCATCGCGATCATCAGGCCGCGTCCGATGATGATCATGTACAACGTCAGCAACAGCAGCAAACCGACCAGTCCAAACTCCTCTCCGAATACGGCGAGTATGAAATCGGTGGATCGCTCAGGAATGAAATCGAGCTGCGATTGGCTGCCATTGAGCCAGCCCTTGCCGAGCACACCACCTGAACCAATCGCAATCGTTGACTGGATGATGTGATATCCCGCGCCCAGCGGATCGGTATTGGGGTCGATTAGTGTGAGGACGCGGTTGCGTTGGTAGTCATGGAGTAACGGCCAAGCCAAGGGCAAGGCGGCCAGCCCGGCAATGCCGGCGGCAATGAGGAGCTTCCAGGACAATCCGGCAAAAAAAATGACAAAAAATCCAGACGCAAATATGAGTACGGAAGTGCCGAGATCGGGTTGCCGAAAAATCAGGTAGGTCGGCAGCAGCAGGATCAATCCTGCGATCACGTAATCCTTGATACTTAATCCCTCCTCTTTGCGATGAAAATACCATGCCAGCAGCAGCGGCACGCCAATTTTCATGATTTCAGACGGCTGGATGGTCACGAAACCCAGATTTAGCCAACGTCTGGCACCGTTACGAAGTTCGCCAAATAACGCAACGCTGATCAAGAGGCAAAGCCCTGCGATATAGATCGGAATGGCCAGACGCATCAGTTGTTGCGGCGGCAGGTTGGCCGCCACCCAAAGCACGACGAGGGCGACCGCAAAATTGCGCGTTTGGCCCAGTGCGCGATCCATTGACTGGCCGCTCGCCGAATACACTACCGCCAATGAAAGCGCGGCGAGTACGACAAGCGTGACCATCAACGGGCCGTCGAGTCGGCGCGCTAAAACATCGAAGACACGATCAATCGGCGTTCTTGAGCTCATCTGTCGGTACTTTTGGTTTTTTCGGGTCGGGCGTTTTGCCCAACAGATAATAATCCATCACCACGCGCGCAATCGGTGCGGCTGTTGCGGAGCCAAAGCCGCCATTTTCGGCCAACACTGCGAGTGCGATGGTCGGATTGTCGGCAGGCGCGTAGGCGATGTACCAGGAATGGTCGCGCAGATTTTTCGTGACTTTACTTTCATTGTACTTTTCGCCTTTCAGATTGAATAACTGTGCGGTGCCGGTCTTGCCGCCACTGCTGTATCCAGCTTTGGCAAATGGGCGGAACCCGGTACCGCCAGCTTCACTCGTCACTCCCACCATCGCTTGTTTGATGATGGCAATGTTTGCCGCTTTCAACGCCAGCCGCTTTGTTTTGTCGTTGGTCGGTTCGGTGGCCACGGCACGGACCTTGCCGCTGCCGGCTTCAACAACTTTGCGCACCAGATGCGGGCGGAACGCCACGCCATCATTGGCGATGGTGGCCACAGCGTGGGCAAGTTGCATGGGCGTGAAATTGTTTTGACCCTGGCCAATACCCGTCGAAATAGTTTCACCCAGATTCCATTTGCGTTCCTCGGCCGTGCCGCGTGCGAACTGCTTAGCTTTCCACGCGCGCGACGGCACGATGCCTTCTTTTTCGCCGTCGATGTCGATGCCAGTTCTAGCCCCAAATCCCAGCAGCGAAAGAAATTCAGCAGTCTTGTCGATATCGGTTTCGGCAGCGAGCTGGTAGTAATACGTGTCGCACGACTCGACAATCGATTTGTGCATGTCCACCACACCGTGGCCACCGGGTTTATCGTCGTTCCAGCGGCGCGTCACGTTTGGCAGCGCGAAGTAACCCGGGTCGCGAATACTTTGTGACGGGTTGCGCTTGCCGGATTCCAGCGCGGCCAAGGCGAGGAAAGGCTTGATGGTCGAACCTGGCGGATAGGCGCTTTGCAATGCGCGATTGAGCAGCGGTTTGTCGGGCGAATTGTTGAGCAGATCCCAGTTCAGCGGATCGATACCATCGACGAACAGATTGGGATCGAATCCTGGTTTGGACACCAGTGCCAGCACTTCGCCATTGCTAGGGTCGATGGCAACCAAGCCACCGCGAAAGTCACCGAATGCCTCCTCGGCAATTTTTTGCAGTTTGATGTCCAGCGAAAGCGTGAGATTGTTACCGGCAATGGACGCCGTTTTTGCCAATGAGCGGATGGCCCGTCCGCCGGAGTCGATCTCCACTTGTTCGGATCCGGTGGTGCCGTGAAGCTCGGCTTCGTAGCGCTTCTCAATGCCGAACGTGCCGATATGGTCGGTGCCTTTGTAATTGACGGTCAGGTTATTGGCTTCAATCCGCTTGAAGTCTGCCGCGTTGATGCGGTTGATGTAACCAATGGCGTGCGACGCGACTTCACCGAACGGATAATTACGAAACAGGCCCGCGCTGATTTCAAAGCCAGGGAAGCGAAAGCGATTCACCGCAAAGCGTGCGATCTCTTCGTCGGACAGCCGATTACGCAGTGGCAGTGACTCGAAATTCTTGCTGTCTTCAAGCAATCGTTTGAAGCGCCTCCGGTCGCGCGGCTGAATATCGACGATGCCGGTCAACGCATCGAAGGCGGCGTCCAGATTCTTCACTTTGGATGGCATCACGCGCAACGTATAAGCCGAATAATTGGCGGCAAGCACCACGCCGTGTCGGTCAGTGATGATGCCGCGGTTGGGCACCACTGGCACCACCGAAATACGGTTGGCTTCGGCAAGCGTGTGAAAGTAGTCGCGTTTGATGACTTGCAAATAAATCATTCGCGCCGTCAATACGCTGAACGCAATCAGGATGATGAAACCCGCCACCAACACACGATTGCGGAAAGTGTTCAATTCCGCTTCGCGGTTTTTGATCGCTGTGCCGATCATCGCTAGCTTATGTTTGGCCCGGCACCGCGACGCAGACGCGGTAAACCCAGAATGAGACTGATCGGGGGCCACAGGACGGCACCGACAATGGGCGCGACAATCATCCACGCGCCGGGCAATTCCCGACCCAGCGACAGATTGAGTGACACACTAATACACTGCGCAAAAAGCAGGATGGTGCCGATATGCAGAGCCTGGGCGAGCAGGCTCAATCGCAGCACGCGCACGCGTAAAAGCTGCACCAGAAATACCGCCGCAACGTACGTCAGCGCATGCTGGCCCAACAGCGCGCTATCGGCGACATCCATCAACAACCCAAGCAAAAACCCTAGCCCCTGCCCGACCGAACGCGGCTCATGCACCGCCCAGTACAGCAGCACCAGCAGCACGAAATCCGGGATCATCTGCAGCGCAACACCACCCCACGGCAGCAGGTTCAGCAATAACGCGGCGATGAACGAGCCGATCAGCAAACGCAACGGCGCTGGCGGACGCATCGACTCGTGGGAAGCGGGAGATAAATCCATGGCGTTTCTTACCTGACCTCGCGGCGTTTGGGTGTGGCGCGCTCGCGGCCCGGTTTGCCCTCGTCTGCTTTCACATCGGGTCGCGGGTAATTCTGCAATTCCTCCTGCATCAACACTTTCACAAAACGCTGCTGGTCAATGCCGGAAACCGGTTTCGCAGAAATTCTGGCAAATTGAAACGCCGGATTCCGGTCGACGCTTGTCACCAAGGCCACCGACAATCCCGCCGGGTAAGTGCCATCTATGCCGGAGGTCACCAATGCATCACCTGCCTGAATGTCGGCTCCGACGGGAATGAATGGCAGATCGATGGTGCCATCGCGACCACTGCCAACCGCGATGGCGCGCAACCCGCTGCGCAATGCCATGACCGGTACCGATTGATTTTTTTCAGTCGACAGCGTGACTTCC
>JANNRY010000115.1:0-6923 GCA_031401935.1 Betaproteobacteria bacterium
CACTCTCACTTAACTGAAGGGGAATTTGCATGAAACTCGCTTGGACCAAAACCATCTTTACCGGCCTGTTGGGCATGATGTTCGCGTCTGCAGTTTGGGCGCAAAAAACGCAGTTGCTCGTCTACACGGCGCTCGAAACCGACCAGTTGAAAGCCTATGAACAAGGCTTCAACAAGGAATATCCGGATATTGAAATCAAGTGGGTACGCGATTCCACCGGCGTGATCACCGCCAAGCTGCTGGCAGAAAAGGCCAATCCACAGGCCGATGCCGTGATGGGTGTGGCTGCGTCCAGTCTGGCATTGCTTGATTCCAATGGCATGTTGCAGCCCTACGCGCCAGCTAATCTGGCGGCAATCACGCCAAAATACAGAGACAAGAAAAACCCACCAGCGTGGTTTGGCATGGACGTGTGGGGGGCGACCATCTGTTTCAACACAATCGAGGCGGCCAAGAAAAATCTTCCCAAACCCGAGACCTGGCAGGACCTGACGAAGCCAATTTACAAAGGCCAGGTAGTGATGCCCAATCCAGCCTCTTCCGGTACCGGCTTTTTTGATGTGACCGCATGGCTCACCATTTTTGGCGAGAAGGGTGGATGGGAGTACATGGACAAGCTCCACGAAAACATCGCCCAGTACACGCATTCGGGCTCCAAGCCCTGCACGCTGGCAGGCACTGGCGAATACCTGATGGGGATTTCCTTTGAATATCGTGCCAATAGCAACAAAGCCAAAGGTGCGCCGATTGACCTCGTGTTCCCGAAGGAAGGCCTTGGCTGGGATCTTGAGGCGTTCGCGATTCACAAGGGCACCAAGAAACTCGACGCTGCCAAAAAGCTGGCTGACTGGGCATCGAGCAAGAATGCAGCGATTCTCTACGGCAAGAATTTCGCCATTACTGCCATTCCCGGCGTCGCTGAGCCACTGCCCAATATTCCCAAGGACTACGAAGCCCGGCTGGTTAATGTCGATTTCGTATGGGCCGCGAACAACCGCGAAAGAATCCTCGCCGAGTGGACCAAACGCTACGACAGCAAATCCGAGCCAAAGAAGTAGCGGGTATGGCTGGAGTTGGTGCGGCAACGGTAAGCGCCGCGCCGGCGCTTGCGCTGTCTGGCATACATAAAAACTTCGGTGCGTTTCAGGCGCTGAAAAATGTCGAACTCACCGTGCATCGCGGTGAGTTCGTTTGCTTTCTGGGGCCGTCAGGCTGTGGAAAAACTACGCTGTTGCGCATCATCGCTGGGTTGGAAGTGCAAACATCCGGCACCATTAGGCAAAGTGGACGCGACATCTCCCGCCTGCCACCGGCTGATCGTGACTACGGCATCGTTTTTCAATCGTATGCGTTGTTTCCGAATCTCAGCATTTTTGACAACGTGTCGTATGGTTTGGTCAATCGCAGCAAGTCCAGTAGCGACATCAAAACGCGTGTCAACGAGCTCCTGAAGCTGGTCGGTTTACCTGACAGCGGAGGCAAGTTTCCCGGCCAATTATCTGGCGGACAGCAGCAACGCATCGCGCTCGCACGCGCTATCGCAACGTCGCCCGGTTTGCTGCTGCTCGACGAGCCATTGTCCGCCCTTGATGCGCTGGAGCGGGTGCGCTTGCGTCACGAAATCCGTTCACTGCAACAACGACTCGGCATTACCACCATTATGGTCACGCACGATCAGGAAGAAGCGCTGTCGATGGCCGACCGTATTGTGGTGATGAATCATGGTGTGATCGAACAGGTCGGCTCACCGCTGGAAATTTATCGCGAGCCGGCATCTCCATTTGTGGTCGATTTTGTCGGCAAGGCCAATGTGCTTGAAGGTAAAGTCACGGCACCGGGCAGTTTGCTGGTTGGCGGCATGACCCTCAATTGTGCGCAATGTGTGGATGTTGGCCAGACGGTGAAAGCCTATCTTCGCCCGGAAGACATCGTGGCGCGACCGATTCAGCCCGGTGATACAAACGTAATCGACGCCTTGATCGACAAGATCGAGTTTCTCGGTTCGTATTGCATGGTGCGCGTCTCGGCGGCCGGGCTGCCGATGCCACTCACCGTGTATCTCTCGCTCAATTTCCTCGCCGAGCAAACGCTGGTGCAGGGTAGCCGCCTCAAGTTGCGCATCCTGACGGAACGCCTGCGCTTGTTTGGAGCCTGACATGGCGGCTGTAATCGACAGTGTCATGTTGACGACCGTTAAACAGAAAGTGCATTTGACTGATCGCATCGGCCATGCCGTGTTGATTCTGATCGCGTTAGCACTGCTCGCATTCCTCGCCGCACCCCTCGCTGCCATTTTGATGCAAAGTGTCGAGAACAAGGATGGTACATTCGTCGGGCTCGACAATTTCATCGCCTATGTACAAACACCGGCGCTAAAACAATCGCTGTGGAACAGCATCTGGGTGTCGTCAGTGGTGACGTTTATCGCCGTGCCTGCTGCGTTTTTGTTCGCCTATGCATTGACCCGAAGCTGCATGCCGTTTAAAGGTTTGTTTCGCACCATTACACTCACGCCGTTGCTGGCACCTTCGCTGCTCTCGGCCATTTCGTTCATCTACTGGTTTGGTAATCAGGGCGTGCTCAAAGACGCGATGAAGGCAGTCGGCATTGCCTCGATCTACGGTGCGCCGGGCATCATCATTTCTGAAATATTCAGCGTGTTCCCGCATGCACTAATGATTCTGGTGACGGCGCTGTCATTGGCCGATGCCAGGCTTTACGAAGCTGCCGACGCGATGGGTACGTCGTCTTCGCGCAAATTTTTTACCATCACGCTGCCCGGTGCGAAGTACGGGCTTATCAGCGCGGCGATGGTGACGTTTACGCTCGTCATCACCGACTTCGGTATCCCAAAAGTGATCGGCGGAAACTTCAATGTATTGGCTACAGATATTTTCAAACTGGTGATCGGCCAGCAGGATTTTCAGAAAGGCGCAGTGGTGGGGTTCATTCTGCTGGCGCCCGCACTGCTGACGTTCCTTGTTGATCGTATGGTTCAGCGCAAGCAGACCTCGATGTTGACCGCACGCGCTGTGCCGTATTCCCCAAAGCCCAGCCGTGGCTACGACGCGGTGATGACCGGCTATTGCGGCTTGGTCGCGCTGGGTATGTTTGCGGTACTTGGCATGGCGATATTTGCGTCGTTTGTCAAATTCTGGCCATACGACCTTTCTTTTAGTACCAGGCACTATGTGTTTGGCCTATTCGATGGTGAGGTCGGCGATGCGTTCATCAACAGTTTGAAACTGGCGAGTGGTACCGCTGTCATTGGCACCATCATCGTATTCGTCGGTGCTTATCTGATCGAGAAAACCCGCGACCTCGATTGGTTGCGTCCGATCGTGCAATTACTTGCGCTGTTGCCGATGGCGGTGCCGGGCTTGGTATTGGGCCTGGGTTACATTTTCTTCTTCAATGCGCCGGGCAATCCGCTCAATGGCCTGTACCACACACTCACGTTGCTCGTGATGTGCACCATCGTGCACTTCTACACCACCGGCCACCTTACTGCGGTGACAGCGCTGAAAGCGCTGGATGCAGAGTTTGAATCGGTTTCAGCGTCGCTTAAAGTGCCGTTCTATAAAACTTTCTGGCGGGTGACATTGCCGATTTGTACGCCCGCCATGCTCGACATCGCGCGTTATTTCTTCATCAACGCCATGACGACGATTTCGGCGGTGGTGTTTTTATATTCGCCACAAACGAAAGTCGCAGCCATCGCCATTCTCAATCTTGATGAAGCTGGTGAAATCGGCGCAGCGGCAGCAATGGCTGTGCTGATCGCGGCGGCATCGACGTTGGCGACGCTGCTGTTTATTGCTTTGGGATGGTGGGTCAACAGGCGTACACAAGCCTGGCGACGACCGATCGCGACGACATAAGTTGACGAGGAACGCATGGATCGAGATCGAATACTCCTGACACCGGGCCCATTGACCACCACCTTGCGAACCAAGCTCGCGATGCTGCGCGACTGGGGTTCGTGGGACGCCGAATTCAATGCCATCACGGCGCGGATACGACGACAGTTGCTTGACGTGATTCACGCCGCCGATTCGCATGTGGTTGTTCCGTTGCAGGGCAGTGGCACGTTTTCAGTAGAGGCAGCGGTGGCTACGCTGGTTCCACGAGACGGCCATGTGCTGGTGCTCGATAACGGGGCCTACTGCAAGCGGTTGGGCAAGTTGGCGACACTGATGGGGCGTCGCACCACCATCCTTGAGCGCCCCGAGGACGAACCGGTTTCTGCGGAAGAGCTCGATGTAAAGCTCAGTGCTGATCCCTCTATCACTCACGTCGGTTTGATTCATTGTGAAACCGGCACCGGCGTACTCAATCCGTTACGCGCTGTGAGTGACGTCTGCAAGCGTCAAGGCAAGGGCTTGATCATCGACGCCATGAGTTCGTTTGCCGCTATCGACATCGATGCCCGCACGGTGCATTTCGATGCACTGATCGCGGCCAGCGGCAAGTGTGTGGAAGGCGTGCCGGGAATGGGTTTTGTTTTTATTCGTAAAGAAGTGCTCGATGGTTGTGTAGGAAATTCACACTCGCTGGCGATGGATCTTTATGATCAGTACGCCTATATGGAAAAGACCACGCAATGGCGTTTTACACCGCCAACGCACGTGGTTGCGGCACTCGCAGAGGCGCTGACCCAATTTGCAGAAGAGGGCGGGCAGCCCGCCCGGTTGGCGCGCTACACTGACAACTATCAAACGCTGGTGAATGGCATGGCAGCGATTGGCTTCAAGCCATTTTTGCGGCCGGAAATTCAAGCGCCGATCATCGTGACGTTCCATGCACCTGCGGATTCGCGCTATGCATTTAAAGTGTTCTATGAGGCAGCCAAGCAGCGGGGATTTGTTCTCTATCCCGGCAAGCTCACCAAGCTGGAAACGTTTCGTGTGGGATGTATCGGTGCGATTGGACGCAATGAAATGCAGCAGGCGGTGAATGCAGTGGCAGATACGCTCGCTGAGATGGGCATTGCGAATGGCAAGCCCTCGTTTTAAGCAATAGCTGGGCAAAGCTCAGAGGAGACATCATGGCCACAAAAAATAAGATACATCCTGCGCTGGAAGCGATCAAAAAATCCGGAGCAGGTAAAGTCAAAGTCGCTGTGTCGGACATCGACGGCGTCTTGCGCGGCAAATATCTGCACAAGGATAAATTCTTTGGCGCAGTCGAGGGCGGTTTCGGTTTTTGTGATGTCTTGTTCGGCTGGGATTCGAGCGACAACTGTTACGACAACACCAAAATCACCGGCTGGCAGCACGGTTTTCCGGACGTCACCGCCAGGCTCGATCTGGATACGCATCGCAAGGTGCCGTGGGATGGGGGCGTTGATTTTTTTCTCGGCGAATGTGTCACGCCGGATGGCAGCCCCTACCCGGTTTGTCCACGCCAGATTTTAAAACGCGTGTTGAAGCGCGCTGAAAAATTGGGTGTGATGCCGATGTGCGGTATGGAGTTTGAATGGTTTAACTTTGCCGAAACGCCACAGTCGTGGGCCGCGAAAAACGGTGTCGCACCTGAGCCGATTACGCCCGGCATGTTTGGTTATTCCTTGTTGCGCATGAACCACAAGCGCGAATTTTTTTCAGCACTCATGGACGAAATGCCAATGTTCGGCGTGCCGATCGAAGGCCTGCATACCGAGACCGGGCCGGGGGTGTACGAAGTGGCGATCCAGTTCAGCGAAGCGTTGGAAGCAGCTGATCGCGCAATTTTATTTAAGACGGGCGCCAAGGAAATCGGCTCGCGTTTCGGCATCATGCCGAGCTTTATGGCGAAATGGAATGCACAGTTGCCGGGTTGCAGCGGGCACATCCACCAAAGCATGTCGGACGGCAAGAAGAATCTTTTTTACGACGCGAAAAACGGTCGCTCGATGAGCAAAGTGTTTGAAAGTTACCTCGCGGGACAGGTTGCGTGCCTGATGGAGTTCGGGCCAATGATGTGGCCGACGATCAATAGCTACAAACGTTTGGTCGATGGATTTTGGGCGCCGGTGAAGCCGACTTGGGGGCTGGACAATCGCACCGCAAGTTTTCGTGTCATCGCAGGAAGTCCGAAGGCGACGCGACTGGAGACGCGTTGCCCCGGTGCCGACGTGAATCCGTATCTGGCAATGGCGGCGGTGCTTGCCGCTGGTTTGCACGGCATTGAAAAAGGGCTGAAGCTGACCGCGCCACCGATTACCGGCACCAATCAGGGCGCTGAAAATATTGCCCGTGCGCCGCGAACATTGATTGAACGACGCGCAATTTTCAGAAATCCGCTGTTGCGCGCGATTGGCTGGGCGATGATTTTGTTGAGCACTTTTCGGCCACGCGTGAATGGGAATGGCGGCAGTGGCTCGATGGGGTGACGGATTGGGAATTGAAGCGGTACTTTGAGATTATTTAAGTCGGGACGTAGGACTAATAAAAATCGTAGAACGCCAGTTGACGTGCCTTCTGGAGCATAAATGCTTTGGAAAGCCCGCCAATAGTAGAGTTTCACAAAAAATCACCATATGAGTAAGCAGCACAACATTGAGATCAACTGATGACCATCACAAAATTTTCCTTCCCCACCACCATTCATTTCGGTGCGGGTGCTCGCAAGCTCCTCGGTGAACATCTGAACAGCATGGGATTGAAGCGCCCACTAATCGTCACGGACAAAGGCTTGGCCGCACTGCCGCTGATCGCTGAAATAAGTGTGAGCCTTTCGGTGGCTGGCCTGTCGCCCGCAGTCTATGGCGGCATTTGGGGTAACCCGACTGGCAGTCAGGTAATGAATGGCGCAGCCGCCTACAAGACGCATCTGGCCGATTGTGTGGTCGGCATCGGCGGTGGTGCTGCGCTGGATGTGGCCAAGGTGGTTGGACTGATGGCGACGCACCCGGGCGACGTGATGGAATACGTTTGGGATCA
>JANNRY010000116.1:0-2920 GCA_031401935.1 Betaproteobacteria bacterium
GTTCATGCATCAGGCCGCATTGCTATGACGATTTTCGGCAAGAAATACGCGGGCACGACGCGGCTTGAAGTGCACCAAGTTGCCGGACGTCACATTAAGATGCTCAAAACGTTCACGTGAGAGTTCGACTTCCACAATCGCGCCATTATCTTTCCTCGCCAACTCCAATCGCACGACCGAACCAATTCGGGTCGCGTGATTGAGCGTGGCCTCAACGGTATCGCTACCGGCGTCACTACCGATATCGATGTCATGTGGACGCACGTAGGCTGTGGCGGCGGTATCGGCAACATCGCTGTGCTCCGGCGCGTGAATGCGGCCACCGCTGACATCCGCAATGCCGTTGTGAACGCGACCTTCAAACAGATTCACATTGCCCAGAAACTGGTACACGAACGGCGTGGCAGGATGATCGTAAACCTCGTCTGCCGTGCCGACCTGCTCGATCTTGCCGTTATTCACCACCACCACACGGTCAGCCACTTCCAATGCTTCCTCCTGATCGTGTGTGACAAACACGCTGGTCAGATTGATTTCATCGTGCAGTCGGCGCAACCAGCGTCGCAACTCTTTCCTCACTTTGGCATCGAGCGCGCCGAAAGGCTCATCGAGCAACAGCACCTTCGGCTCGATCGCCAGCGCGCGTGCAAGCGCGATACGTTGCCGCTGACCGCCGGAAAGCTGATGCGGATAGCGGTCTGAGAGCCAGTCCAGCTGGACGAGCTTCAGCAATTCATGCACACGTCGCTGAATTTCCTTTTCATTTGGACGCAGCGCGCGCGGCCGCACACGCAATCCAAACGCCACGTTTTCAAAAATACTCATGTGCCGAAACAGCGCGTAGTGCTGGAACACAAATCCTACTTCCCGCTCCTGTACGCGGGTATCTGTGGTGTCTTCGTCGTTAAAGAGAATGCGTCCACTGTCAGGTTTTTCCAGCCCTGCGATCACGCGCAGCAGCGTGGTTTTACCAGAGCCGGAGGGACCAAGCAACGCGACCAACTCGCCCGGTTTGATTGCCAGACTGACGCCATTGAGCGCGTCGAACGTACCGAAGCGCTTGGATACATTGAGGACCTGTATGGTCATGGTCTGAATTCCTTCTCACGTTTTTCAAAGCGCATTTCAATGACTGTCTTGATCACCAGCGTAACAACTGCCAACAACGCCAACAGGGATGCACAAGCAAAGGCCGCAGCGAATTGGTATTCGTTATACAAAATTTCAACGTGCAGCGGTAACGTGTTGGTCGCGCCGCGAATATGGCCGGACACGACCGACACCGCGCCAAATTCTCCCATCGCGCGCGCGTTGCAGAGGATAACGCCGTACAGCAATCCCCATTTCACGTTCGGCAAGGTAACGTACCACAGCGTCTGCCAGCCGGTGGCGCCTAGCACCGCTGCGGCCTCTTCCTCGTCACGTCCCTGCGCCTGCATCAACGGGATGAGCTCGCGCGCGACGAATGGGAAGGTGACAAAAATGGTGGCCAATACGATTCCCGGCACGGCGAAAATAACTTTTGCATCCTGCTCAGACAGCCACGGCCCCAGCCAGCCTTGCAATCCAAAGATCAGCACGTAGATCAACCCCGAAATCACGGGCGAAACTGAAAACGGCAGATCGATCAACGTGATGAGCAGGCTTTTGCCGCGAAAATCGAACTTAGCTATTGCCCACGCCGCGGCAACACCAAACACCAGATTGAGCGGTACGGCGATGAGGGCTGCGATGAAAGTGAGCTTGATCGCCGAGATAGCGTCCGGCTCGCTGATGGCCTCCCAATAGACGGTCACGCCTTTGCGCAGCGCTTCGTAAAACACGGCAGCGAGCGGCACGAAAAGAAACACAGCGAGAAACAATAGCGCAATCGTGGTTAGCATGAGCTGCACCCAGGGAATGCGGCGCCGCGCCTGACTCGCGCGAGGTGCATTCATGATTGTCGTCGTGAGCACCGCAGCCATGGCTAAGCGCTTTCCAGTGCGCGCTGCCTGCGCGACCACCATTGCAGAGTGTTGATCGCAAGCAGCATGAGAAAAGATGCCACCAGCATGACCACCGCAATCGCAGTGGCACCCGCGTAATCGTACTGCTCAAGCTTTGTGATGATGATGAGCGGCGTGATTTCGGAGACCATCGGCATGTTGCCCGCAATGAAAATGACCGAGCCATACTCACCCAGCGCACGCGCAAACGCAAGCGTAAAACCGGTCACCACGGCAGGCAGTACCGTCGGGAAAATCACCCGCTGAAAAGTCTGCCAGTGCGACGCGCCCAACGATTGCGCCGCTTCCTCGAGTTCCCTTGCCAGATCCTCAAGCACCGGCTGCACGGTGCGCACTACAAACGGCAAACCAATAAAGGTTTGCGCCACCAGAATGCCAAGCGGCGTGAAAGCCACCTTAACGCCCATTTCAGCCAGTGGCTTCCCCAGCCAGCCATTGGTGGCGTACACCGCCGTGAGCGCAATGCCTGCAACGGCAGTAGGTAGCGCAAACGGCAAATCTACCAGGGCATCGATGATGCGTTTACCGGGAAATTTGTAACGCACCAGCACCCAAGCAACCAGCAATCCGAACACCGCATTGATGGCGGCGGCCATTAACGACGTGCGAAACGTAAGCCAATAGGAAGCAAGCACACGCGGCGCGGTGACCGTTGTCCAGAACGCTTCCCATGTCATTGAGAAGGTCTTGATGAAGGCGGCAGACAGCGGAATCAACACGATCAAACTCAAATAGAAAATCGTGAAGCCCAATGCGAGATTGAAGCCGGGGAGAACGCTGTGCGGGCGGGTTGGGAGGTTCATGGCGTATTTTGGTTCGGTCGCAAACTTGTGCGGCGACTGACAATCCCTCCCGCCTTGCAGGCCGCGTGTTCCGCTGCATTGGAACACCGTTTTGAGGGCGAGCGACATGTC
>JANNRY010000117.1:0-3498 GCA_031401935.1 Betaproteobacteria bacterium
AGCTTATTGGCAAGGTTGATGGTTTCGCGATTCGCGTGCCGACCATAAACGTGTACATCGTTGATCTCTCGTTCATCGCAGCGCGCGACACGACAGTAGATGAAGTAACCGCGATCATGAAGGCAGCGTCGGAAATGCCGGGCATGAAGGGTATTCTGGCTTACAACACGGGCCCGTTGGTTTCGGTGGACTTCAATCACGATTCGCATTCGTCCACATTCGATTCGACGCTCACAAAGGTCTCCGGTCGTTTGGTCAAGGTAACGAGCTGGTACGACAACGAATGGGGCTTCAGCAACCGGATGCTAGACACCACCGTTGCACTGATGGCGGCAAAATAGTTCGCCGTCATTAATTACATTCAACATGTCCACGCCGTGGCTTTACCTCATCGTCGCAGGTTGCCTTGAAGTCGTCTGGGCGCTTGGACTGAGATATACCGAGGGATTCACCAAGCCCGTGGCGTCTGTGGTGACGATTGGCGCAATGTGTGCCAGCGTGTGGTTATTGTCGATTGCGCTTAAATCCATACCAGTGGGCACTGGCTACGCGGTTTGGGTGGGTATCGGCGCGGTTGGTGCGGCCATTGGTGGCGTGATTTTATTTGGCGAATCGAAATCAGCGGCGCGCATTGCCTGTATTTCGCTGATCGTTCTCGGTGTGATTGGGCTCAAATTATTTTCAGAGCCGGAAATCGCCTGAAGGTGACAGCATGAACAATCCCTTTACGGTGCACCCCAAAAGCGTGAATGAAACCTATTGGGAGCATTTGGTGTTCGCCCTTCGATTCGGCATCACAATGAGCCTTGGTGGTATTGCCGCTCTAGTCCACGCGATTTTTCCGTTTTTGTTCGTCACCACGGCGGGCAAACTTTGTGACGAATTGCAGGAAATGCGAAAAAACACACCGGCGCGGAAGAAAGCTGCCGACGCAAACGCTGGCGGAACTCCGTCAAGCAATCATCTGCAGTAACGGGAGGCATATGAAATCCATTTCTTGCTTGGTTACCATGTTGTTGGCGGCAATGCTATTTGGTTGTAAGCCAGCCGCGCCACCGAAAAGTGAAGTGCGCGTCGAAAGCGCGTCCGAGGCGGCGCGCTCTGATGACAGCGCCATTGCCGCTCGTCTCGCGACACAGAAAGCGGCTGTAGACGAGGCCTACCAAAAGGGGCGCGCCAATGAGCTCAGGCAGCGTAACGTGGATGCACTGCGCGCCGTCAGCACGCGCTGGAGCGCGGCGTTGGCTGAAGCGAGCAGCACGCCGCGCTTCGATATCGCAGCCCCGCTAAAAAAACTCCAGACGATTAAAAGTGAATCGGATACGGTTGAAGTCGACGACTGCACCGGCCCTGCGCGGGTAACGTTGCAATCCGCAATGGCGGCCTCAATCGATGCGTTCAGCACATTCCAGAAAGAGACGGGTGTCACGGCGGACTCAACCACACAGAAGATTCAGCTGGGTGCGGATTTGCTGCGCACCGCCCTTCAGGAAATGGATGCGTGTCGCAGTAAATAAACGGGCAAGTGCGCACCGGACATTTTCCGGAGCAATGATGGCGTGATGGAATAACGATGGCATTTAACCGGCTTACCGATCTCGATTTACAGAATAAACGCGTCCTTATCCGCGCCGATTTAAACGTGCCGCAGGACGACGCAGGCAACATCACAGACGACACACGCATTCGTGCCTCAATACCGGCAATTCAATTCGCCCTCGATAAAGGTGCTGCGGTCATGGTGACGTCACATTTGGGCCGTCCGACCGAGGGTGAGTTCAAACCCGAAGATTCGCTCGCACCTATTGCAAAACGGATGAGCGAATTGATGCGCCGCGAAATACCGCTGCTGGCGAACTGGGTTGACGGCGTGACTGTTGCACCGGGCAATCTGGTGTTGCTTGAAAATTGTCGCGTCAACAAGGGTGAAAAGAAAAACGACGATGCGCTAGCCAAAAAAATGGCGGCGCTGTGTGATGTGTATGCGAACGACGCGTTTGGTACCGCACACCGCGCAGAAGCGACCACGCACGGCATCGCAAAATTCGCGCGGATTGCCTGCGCTGGTCCGCTGCTGGCGGCAGAACTGGACGCGCTTGGTGCGGCCCTCAAAACACCGAAACGCCCGATGGTCGCCATCGTAGCGGGATCAAAGGTATCGACCAAACTAACGATCCTGAAATCACTGGCGCAAAAAGTTGATCAGCTGGTCGTTGGCGGCGGGATCGCCAATACATTTCTGCTGGCAATGGGCTTACCGATTGGCAAATCGCTGGCAGAACCCGCGTTGATCAATGAAGCGAAGGCCATTATCGACATGATGGCGGCGCGCGGCGCCGCTGTGCCGATTCCGGTCGATGTCGTCTGCGGTAAAGAATTTTCCGCCGCCACACCTGCTGTAACAAAGCGCGCGGAAGATGTTGAGGTTGATGACATGATTTTCGATATTGGTCCACAAACGGCGGCGACATTGGCCGGCATCATGAAAGACGCCGGCACCATCGTCTGGAATGGCCCGCTTGGCGTGTTCGAATTCGATCAGTTTGGCCGTGGCACTGAAACCGTCGCACGCGCCATCGCCGATTCGAACGCATTCTCTATTGCGGGTGGCGGCGATACGCTGGCTGCAATCGCCAAATATGGCATCAGCGATAAAGTGTCTTACATCTCCACGGGCGGCGGTGCATTCCTTGAATTTCTCGAAGGAAAAATTTTGCCTGCTGTCGAAATTCTGGAACAGCGTGCCGCGCTGGAAATCAATCGTTGATCGCTGCTAACGCGCTAACGCTTTCACACTGCCGTAATCGCGGAATAGCCCGCAGAAAAAGGAAAACTGTTATGTCACGCGCCACCAAAATCGTTGCCACCCTCGGCCCTGCGTCATCCTCGCCTGAAGTACTGGAACGGCTCATCAAAGCAGGCGTCGATGTGGTGCGCATGAATTTTTCGCACGGCAAAGCGGAGGATCATATTGCGCGTGCCAATCTAGTTCGCGATCTGGCAAAAAAAGCCCATCGCACTGTCGGCATTCTTGCCGATCTGCAAGGGCCAAAAATCAGGGTCGGCAAATTCAAGGACAACAAAGTGACCTTGAAAACCGGTGACACCTTCGTGCTCGATGCCGACTGCGCGCTGGGCGACGAAAAACAGGTGGGCATTGATTACAAAGAGCTGGCGCGCGACGTAAAACCCAAAGACGTGCTGTTGCTCAACGACGGCCTGATTGTCTTTGAGGTGATGTCGGTGCGCGGCAACCGCATTGAATGCAAAGTGCTGGTCGGCGGCGTGCTGTCGAACAACAAGGGTATCAATCGTAAAGGTGGTGGCCTGACCGCGCCACCTTTAACGTCTAAAGATATGGAGGACATCAAGACCGCAGTCGCCATTGGTGCCGACTTCCTGGCGGTGTCGTTTCCGAAGAACGGTGCAGATATGTACATGGCGCGCGAACTGATGCGCGCGGCTGGCGGCCATGCGCTGTTGATTGCAAAAATTGAA
>JANNRY010000118.1:0-4757 GCA_031401935.1 Betaproteobacteria bacterium
TTTTTCACGCTGCCGTTCTTGATCGCATCGACGTCCTTGGATTCCTGCAGGATTTCACGCGACACGTTCAGCGGCAGGTTGTTTGAATCGACCACGCCCTTCACGAAGCGCAGGTAACGCGGCAGCAGATGCTCGGCGTCGTCCATGATGAATACACGCTTCACATACAGCTTCACGCCGCGTTTGGCATCGCGATCAAACATGTCGAACGGCGCTTTGGATGGCAGATAGAGCAGCTCGGTGTACTCGTGCTTGCCCTCCACTTTCGCGTGCGTCCAGGCCAGCGGCTTTTCCCAGTCGTGCGAAACGTGTTTGTAAAATTCTTCGTATTCCTCTTCGGTGATTTCGCTCTTGCTGCGGGTCCACAGAGCACTGGCCTTGTTGATGGTTTCAAATTCATCCTTCACCACATCTTCCTGCTTGTCCTTGTCCCATTCGGTCTTCTGCATCACGATGGGCATCTGGATGTGGTCAGAATATTTGCGGATGATCGATTTCAAACGCCAGTCATCGAGAAATTCCTTGGCATCATCTTTCAAGTGCAGCGTGACTTCGGTGCCGCGTGAAACTTTTTCCACAGCTTCCAGCGTAAATTCGCCATCGCCGCTGCTTTCCCAGCGCACGCCATCAGTCGCTGGCGCGCCCGCGAGGCGTGTGACGAGACTAACTTTGTCGGCAACGATAAACGCCGAATAAAAGCCCACGCCGAATTGCCCAATCAGGCTGGCGTCTTTTTGTTGGTCACCGGTGAGTTTGGCAAAGAACTCCTTGGTGCCGGACTTGGCAATCGTGCCGATATTGGCGATGACCTCATCGCGCGACATGCCGATGCCGTTGTCGGCGATAGTGATCGTGCCCGCAGTTTTGTCGAGCGAAACGCGAATTTTCAGATCGGTATCGCTCTCATTCAGCGCGGAATTGGTCACGGCCATAAAGCGGAGCTTGTCGATGGCGTCGGAGGCATTCGAGACTAGTTCACGCAGAAATATTTCGCGGTTCGAATACAGCGAATGGATCATCAGCTGCAAAAGCTGTTTGACCTCGGTCTGGAAGGCAAGGGTTTGTTTTTGTTCGGTGGCTGTGGTCATGGAAAACTCCGTTGTGAATCAATAATTAAGGCAAATTCTGAGGCGTCGTCTAAAACAAGTTTGCATCGCAAATGTGGGCGTGACGCAGGTTTTTCAAGTGCTAAAATCGGCGCAGACCAAAAAAACTCTAGGAGAGATTGATGACGTACCAACATCTACTGGCCGCCACGCTGGCGACTGGCCTGTCGCTAATAAGTGGCCCTACCAGCGCCGACAATATCAGCGTCATTACGTCGTTCCCCAAGGAGCTCACCGAGGCCTACAAAAAAGCCTATGAAGCCAAATATCCGGCCGATAAAGTTGAAATCCTGAACAAGAACACCGCGGCCGGCATCGCCTATGTGCGCGAACAATCGGCAGGTAGTCGGCCGGAAGTGTTTTGGGCTTCTGCGCCAGACGCGTTTGAAGTGCTCGCCACCGCCAAGCTGCTGCAAAAAGTGGATAGCGGCAATCCAAATATCCCGGCGAAAGTGGGCTCCTATCCGATCAACGATCCGGAGGGATTGTACAAGGGTCAGGCGCTGGCCGGCTACGGCATCATGTGGAACACCCGCTACACCAAGGCCAACAAGTTGCCCGATCCCAAAGAATGGGCCGACCTGATGGCGCCCGTTTATTTCGGTCACGTCGCAATTTCCTCACCATCCCGCTCAGGCACGACTCACCTGACGCTGGAAACCATTTTGCAGGGTGAAGGTTGGGACAAAGGCTGGAACCAGATCCTGCGTATCGCAGGAAACTGCGCGGCCATCACCGAACGTAGTTTTGGCGTGCCGGACGGCGTTTCCAACGGACAGTTTGGTATCGGTCTCGTGGTCGATTTCTTTGGGCTGGCACCGAAAAATTCCGGCTTCCCGGTTGAGTTTGTCTATCCCAGCGTGACCGCCATCGTTCCCGCCAATATCGCGCTGATCAATGGCGCGAAAAATGCTGATGCAGGAAAGCGCTTTATCCAGTTCACGCTTTCCGACGAAGGTCAGGCGCTGTTGCTCGACAAGAAAATCAGCCGTCTACCGGTATTGCCATCGATGTATGCAAAAGCCCCGGCTGGTTATCCGAACCCGTTCACCGGCACCATTAAAGCCAAAGTAAATTTTGATTCGGAATTATCTGAATCTCGTTACTACGTGGTGTCGTCAATGTTCGATCAGATCGTCACCTTCCGCCACAAGGAATTAGCGGCTGCAACCAAGGCGATTCACGACGCCGAAAAACGCCTCGGTGGCAAAGCCAGCCCGCAACTGGAGGAAGCCCGCAAGCTCACCTTCACGTCGCCCGTTACGGACGCCCAAACCAAAGACAAAACTTTGTTAGCGCTCTTCAAAGCCGACAAAAAAGATACCGCAGCGACGGCGCAAAAGACCAAGGTTGAAGAGGAATGGGCACAGAAAGTGAAAGCTAACTATGCGAAAGCAGTAGAGCTGGCGAGCGCGGCGAAGTAATGTTGCTGTAATAATTTTTATCCGATGTAGGACAAAACATTTTTTTGGAACTTTATCGCAATCGCTACACTCAATATAAGTGCAGTTGTTTCTTTGAAGTGAGTGAGTAGCACCGGGGGCCGCAGGAGTGCGGCCCCTTTCTTTTGTTGAATAAATATAAAGAGTCCAGCATTGACGGCACTTTTCAGACATTTATGCCCTGAAAGCCGCACCAGTGCTAGAGTTTGCTTAAAATAATAATAGTAGCAAACCCGATGCACTGCAATCGGCACCGCTTGCATCTTCGGCTACGCGCCAATTGACCAGCCTTCACGCGCATAACTGACCGTCAACATTTCCCATTGATGGCCATCCGGCTCATTCCAGTAAACGATACTGCCGCCGTGCTGCGTATCAATTTGGAAATCAACCGGCCCATGAACATTGCTACGGTAAGGAATTCCTGCCGCCTTGATTCGCGCAAGGATGGCATTGAAATCGTCCGCGCTCACGCGAAAGCAAAAGTGAATCAGCGGAACAGGATCGGCCCATTCATCAAAGTCGATCGTCAACCCGTCGTTCACATACACAGGTGCGAACGGCCCCACACCGGTTTCCGACCACGGCACGCCTAGTAGCTCGGCCAATAATTTTGCCGCAGCCAGTTTGTTGCGCGACGGCACCATGAGGTGATCAAGATGAATGGTCATCGTGTTGTGCTGTTTCGGTTTCCTTTAGGTGGAGTCTGGCTCTAATTGCTGATAGGTGCAATGTGAGCAGGAATTGGCTCTTTAACTCGGTCCCATTCTCTTTTGAGGATACTTCGAGAAAGGGCGACGACTTCGGTGTGAATTTCGGGAAATTCATCTTTCTTTTGGCTGTCATACTGGATCGCTGCGACCATGCGTCGAATTAGATTCTCCAGGCGAATATGGTCCTCTTCCTTCGCATTGAGCATTAGTTTGATTTTTGATTCCAGCAAAGTTACACGCTGATACTCCTCATCGTTGCGGTCCTCGTAGCCCGCGACGTAGTAATGCAATGCAATGCTAGTAAGCTCTGCCAATAGATCGCGAAGACTGTTGATCCATGCTTGCCTCATGGGAGCAATAATCTGCTTGTTCGATGCTTCAAGGGAAGAACGGATCTGATTGCTCGCAAGATCAGATGACGCCTGAATCTGTCGCTTTGCAATTCGCCAAGAAATTGATGGGCCAACAAAAACTGCTATGGCTGCGACAATTAGCGAAAGCAGGGGAATAAGTAAAGGGTCCATGTTGGAACTCTAATTAGGCAGCACGGCTTCCGCATAACAACCCGTGCCATGACATATTATTTAGTGAAAATTTCATATCGAGCAAAGGCTTATATCACTCGCGCAGTCGTATAACTACCACTAACAGTTTCACGAAGCTTAGCATTTGCATTGCCACGCGCCACCTCATTTATTATTCAACAAAACATTAAACTCCAGCAATGGCGATCTTCTACAGCCATTTTTCCGCCAAACACCCCGCCAATGCTAGAGTTTCACTAATTCACGTCGTCTGCGCCGCCACTCGAATCGCGTGTAACGTCGTATTCGGCGATATCGCTTCCGGGTCGATGCGAATCTCGATCAACGCTGGTTTCCCCGCCTTCATAGCACGCTCAAACGCAGGAATAAACTCTGCCGTGTTCACAACCACTTCCCCACTCGCGCCGAACGCACGCGCGTACGCGGCGAAATCCGGATTCACCAGCGCGGTGCCGTGCACGTGGCCGGGGAATTCGCGTTCCTGATGCATGCGGATGGTGCCGTACATATTGTTGTTCACGACGATAAAAATCACATTGAGCTGGTATTGCACGGCAGTGGCCAGTTCCTGCCCGGTCATGAGAAAACAACCGTCACCGGCGAATGCGACCACGACGCGATCAGGATGTACGGCCTTGGCTGCGACTGCAGCAGGCACGCCATAGCCCATCGCGCCGGAGGTCGGTGCGAGCTGCGTGCGAAAGCCGCGATAGCGGTGGAAGCGATGCACCCAAGTGGCGTAGTTGCCGGCGCCGTTAGTGAGGATGGCGTCGGCTGGCAATACGCTTTCGAGGTGCTGCATCACGTCCCACATTTGCACTGCACCGGGGATGGTTTTCTGTGCCTGCCATGCTTTGTAATCGGCGTTGGCTTCCACGGCATTCGCTTCAATGCCTGGCTGCGTCACGCGCGGCAGCGCAGCGAGTGAGCGCGCCATCGCGGCCATGGTGG
>JANNRY010000119.1:0-7983 GCA_031401935.1 Betaproteobacteria bacterium
GGAGAAGGCTGAGGTCGAGGTTTAACAAACCTTCCAACGCCGCGGGCGGGCGCGACCCGATTTGCGCGCTGCAGGCGGCGATGGAAGGCTATCGCGTCGTGACCATGGATTACGCGGTCGACAAGGCCGACATTTTCGTCACCGCGACCGGTAATTACCACATCATTACCCATGACCACATGGCGAAGATGAAAGATCAGGCCATCGTTTGCAACATCGGCCACTTCGACAATGAAATCGACGTCGTCTCGGTCGAAAAATACAAGTGGGAAGAAATCAAGCCACAAGTCGACCACATTATTTTCCCCAGTGGAAAGCGCATTATCCTGCTGGCCAAAGGGCGTCTGGTTAACTTGGGCTGCGGCACTGGTCATCCGTCGTATGTGATGTCCTCGTCGTTTGCCAATCAGGTCATCGCGCAGATCGAGCTGTTCGGCAATATCGAAAAATATCCTATCGGCGTGTACGTCTTGCCGAAACATCTGGACGAAAAGGTTGCGCGTTTGCAGTTGCAAAAGCTCAATGCACAATTGACCGTGTTGTCGGATCAGCAGGCTGCGTATATCAATGTGTCGAAGCAGGGTCCGTTCAAGCCGGATAGCTATCGCTACTAGACTTTTATTGAGTGTGACTATGGCTTGTGAGGCTGCGCTAACGCGTTACCTCACAGCCAATAGCTCACTTGGTTTTGTCTCAAAATTGTGGCGAATATCTGAAAGACTAAATTGATGTCCGAGTCACGCAAGTACAGCTTTGAATTTTTTCCGCCGAAAACGACGGAAGGGTCAGCAAAATTGCGCGATACGGTACGTCAGCTCGCGCAATTCAACCCGGCGTTTTTCTCTGTCACTTTCGGTGCCGGCGGCTCCACACAAGAGGGCACGCTTTCGACCGTGCTCGATATTCGTGCAGCCGGTCACGCAGCAGCTCCGCATATTTCGTGCATCGGTTCGACGCGTGAAAATATTCGCGCCGTCATCCATCGCTATAAAGATGCAGGCATCCGCCATACCGTTGCGTTGCGTGGTGACTTGCCTTCCGGCATGGCTGTGGCAGGCGAGTTTCGTCATGCGATTGATCTCGTCACGTTTATTCGCCAAGAAACGGGCGATCATTTCCATATCGAAGTAGCTGCCTATCCGGAGTACCACCCGCAGGCGCGCAACGCGCAGGAAGACGTGAAACACTTCGTCGGTAAAATTGGTGCCGGTGCGAACTCGGCGATGACGCAATACTTTTATAATCCTGACGCGTATTTTCATTTTGTCGAGCAGGTGCAGGCGATGGGGGTATCAATTCCCATCGTGCCCGGCATCATGCCGATTGCGGGTTTCTCGCAGCTGGCACGTTTCTCAGACGCCTGCGGCGCAGAAATTCCCCGCTGGGTCCGTCGCAAAATGGAGGGCTATGGCGATGACACCGCGTCCATTCGTGCCTTTGGCCTGGATTTGGTGACCGACCTTTGCGCCAGACTGCTTGAGGGCGGTGCGCCCGGGCTGCATTTTTACACCCTCAATCAAGCGGGCTTAAGTTCCACGATTTGGCAGCGGTTGGCCATTTCCTGAGTATTTGGCGATTAAAGTTCAAACACTAGCACTGGTGAGGCTTGCGGCTGGAAAATAGTCTGAAAGCCGCACCAGTGATGGACTTTGCCTGTTCCGCTGATTTTGCCTGAGCACAGCCTATCCCCTGATCAAGCTGCCAATGGCATGCCAAACCAGTGTGCAAGGGCCATCCATTGTGCGAAACTGTGGCGCAATAATATTCATATCATCTGCGCACGTGAGGACGTAAAGGATTGTGATGAGACACCTGAAAATACTAATATGTGGCGCATTTTTGCTCGGGGTAGTGGCGGTAAACCCGGCGTTCGCGCAGGAGCCATTGACCACCAACCGCGCCACAGAAATGCGCGCAGCGCCTGATGACAGCGCCGCCATCATCAAACAATTGAGTGAGAAAGCACCATTGCAACTGCAGGAGCGCAAAGGCGCATGGAGCCGCGTGAAGAGCGGCAACGACACAGGCTGGGTACGCATGATGCATCTGCGTGGTGGCGCGACCGTGGCGATCGACGAGAAAACATCGACCGGCAGCTGGCTGGCCAGAATGGAGCGACTGCTTAGCAGTAGTGGTGGCAGCGCCACTCGCACATCAAATCAGCGTGCACAGAGTGCCACGGTCGGCATACGCGGTTTCTCGAAAGAAGATGTGGCAGCGGCAGAGCTCAATCCTGCTGAACTTGAACGCTTAAAGCGCTTTCAAGCGACGGACGCAGAAGCCAGGAATCTCGCCAGCCAGCGTCGCCTCGCGTTCCGTAGCGTTGCCTATCTGGCACGCGACGCAGTCGAAGCGGCCAACACGCAGGGAGCACGCAAATGAACATGATCGCCAAAAATACATTGCTTTGCAGCCTCTTGCTGGCCTTGGTTGGGTGTGCCGGGATGCCCGACATGAAAAACATGCCGATAGGCTCGTCTATTGCCGGTTTGGTTCCGGGCGGCTCCAAAGTCGGGTCACTGGTGGATAGTGGCTTGAGTGTCGCCAAGGATCTCAGTGATTCGCAAAAAGAAATGACAGACGCCGAGGAGGTGGAGTTCGGCGAAAACATCATGGCGGGCGTGCTCGGCGCGGCTCCGCTTTATAAGGAAGATCGTATTCAACGTTACGTCAATCAGGTTGGCCGCTGGGTTGCGTTGCACTCTGAACGGCCAAACCTGCCGTGGCGGTTTGCGGTGCTGGATTCACGTCTGCCCAATGCTGGGGCGGCGCCAGGTGGCCAGATTTACATTACCACCGGCCTTCTGTTTCGCATGCGTAGCGAAGCCGAACTCGCCGGGGCACTCGCGCACGAAATTGCGCACGTCGTTCAGCGCCATCATTTGAAGGCTTACAAAAAGCAGAAAATCGGCTCTGCTGGTGTCACGGCTATCGGGGCCGCCGTTGACTCTCGCGGCGGCAGCTCCCTTGGTGGTGCAGCTGGCAAAACTCTATTCAAGTTTGGCATCGGCGAAATTCGCACAATGCTTTTATTGAAACTGGATCGCGGCGAAGAAGAGCAGGCAGATCGGATGGGTATGGTGCTTGCCGCTCGTGCTGGTTACGATCCATACGGCCTACCGAATGTCCTGCAGTTACTGCAAGATTTGCAGAAAGACGAGGGCGGTGCCAGCCTTCTTTATGATACCCACCCCACACCAGCCAGTCGCATCGCTTCGCTGGACGCGCTGATGGGCAGGGAAATGGAGAAATACAGCAACCAAGCCACGTTGCAAGACCGTTTCGTCACGATGATGCTGGGGACCGCACCGCCTGCCGCAGCGCAGACATCAACCCCCGCCGCCACCAAGGCCCCAGCCAAAGCGCCAGCGCCGCCCAAAAAGCCCTAGCGCGTCGTAGTGCGTTTGCATTGGGCCTAGTAAACAAAAAAGCCGGGCATCGCCCGGCTTTTTTGTTTCTGCAGTAATCCAGTTCGTCTGCACGTGGCTTCACCCCACGTGATTCGCCGTCGCCAACATCAACTCAAACCGCAATTTCCGCAATTCATCCGTGGTCCATTGTGATGGAACCGTGCGCGCCGCAAACTGCGTTCATCGTCAATCAACCCTTTACGGGAGCTGAATATGAACAAAGTTTCACGCCCACTTCTTGTCGCCCTTGCCGTCGTACTCGTCATTACTGCCGTCGCGATGGGCCTCGCCGCCACGCACGCAGGCAGCGGCATGGACAGCACGTTGATGTTCTTCGATCAAGACCTCTCCGACTCCGTACTCGGTTGGGCGATCGCCATTCCGGTTTTGTTGATCGTCGCGGTGATCGTCGTCGCGGTACTTGCGGGTGTAGCGCTGATAACCGTCGTCGCGCTGATTTTTGCCGCGATCATCACCGTGCTTGCCTTGGTGCTCGCGATGGCTCCGTTTGCGATTTTTCTGGCGATACCGGTGTTGGCGGTTTATGGTCTGGTGAAGCTTACGCAGCGGCAAGCTGTCCGGGCCGCTTGATGCGGTCCCGTGTCGGCTAGCGGAAAGTAATTACCTGCGCTGACACCGGCTCAACAAATTCTTCTGCGTCGAACGCTTTATCGCCGTCCGCATCAGCCAGACCATCCGCCTTTACCGCAGCGAAATCAAACAGGTTTCTGTCCAACAAATGCGAAGGCGCGACATTCTGGATTGAGCGAAAAATGCTCTCGACGCGGCCGGGGAATTTCTTGTCCCAGTCGCGCAGCATTTGTTTGACTTGTTGGCGTTGCAGATTGTCCTGCGAGCCGCACAAATCGCAGGGGATGATCGGGAATTGTTTGTATTCGGCGTAGGCTTCCAGGTCGGCTTCTTCCACATACGCGAGCGGACGAATCACGATGTGTTTGCCGTCGTCCGATACCAGCTTGGGCGGCATCGATTTCATCTTGCCGCCGAAGAACATATTCAGAAACAGCGTGTTGATGATGTCATCACGATGATGCCCGAGCGCGATTTTGGTCGCGCCGATTTCGGAGGCCACGCGATAAATTACCCCGCGTCTTAGCCGCGAACACAGCGAACACATGGTCTTGCCTTCGGGGATCACGCGCTTGACGGTTGAATAAGTGTCTTGCTCCTCAATCCGGAAAGGCACGCCCAAGCCCTGCAAATATTCAGGAAGAATGTGCGCTGGATACCCGGGATGTTTTTGGTCGAGATTGAAGGCGAACAATTCAAACGGCACGGGCGACTTTTCGCGCAGCTTCATCAGCACATCGAGCATGCCGTAGCTGTCTTTGCCGCCAGACAGACACACCATCACCCTGTCGCCCGATTCGATCATGCCGAAATCAGCAATCGCCTGACCGGTCAGGCGGCGTAGGCGTTTGGTGAGTTTATTGGCCTCGAATTGCTGCTTTTGCGAGACGGCGGGGGTGGCGATTTGCATAGGCGCTATTTTACCGCTTCCGCTGCTGTATTCGTGATCAAAAAACGTAGAACGAGCATTGGCGGGCATTAAAGAACATTTTATGTCTGAAAGCCGCGCCAGTGCTTGTTGTACGTAAATTTACTTACTCGCGGGTGATAAATTTAATCAGAGCGCGATTTCCCTGCCGCCATCGACGGCAAGAATTTGTCCCGTCACATAAGGCGCGTCGAGCATCAGAAATTTCACGGCTCCCGCAATATCGGCTGGAGCACCAACGCGCTTCAACGGCGCTTGCTGCACGATGCGCTCACGCTCAGCAGCTGGGTATTCCGAAGTGCCATCAGGCCAAATGATCGCGCCCGGCGAAACGCCATTCACGCGAATGTCCGGGCCCAGCTCCAGCGCCAGCGAGCGCGTGAGGCCGGCCAACCCAGCCTTGGCGACGGAATAAACGACGAAATCCTTGAGCGGTCGTTCAGCATGAATATCGACAATATTGACGATGCTGCCCTTGGTTTTTTGAAGATATGGCGCTGCCGCCTGCGACAAAAACAATGGTGCCTTCAGGTTGGCACCGATAAGATCGCTCCAGTTGTCCTCGTCAATCTTGCCAATGGGCGACGGATAAAACGTGGACGCATTATTGACCAAGCCATCGAGTCTGCCAAAAATGGATGCGGCCTGATCAATCAAGCCTTTGAGCGCGTTGTAGGCCAGCAAATCGCCCTGCAACACAGCGGCGGATTTGGCGCGATGGTCGTTCAGTTCACGCACCAGCGCGTCAGCGTCTGCGCGCGAGCGGTTGCAATGCACGATCACGTTCACATCGGCTGCATGCAATGCGCACGCGATGGCGGCACCAACTCGCTTGGCAGCGCCGGTGACGATGATTGCGGGACAGGAGTCGGTTTTGCTCATGGGATAATTCAAGGAACCTAGTAGCCGATTTTAACCCAGCCCATGCGATCACCTTTGCCGCGCAATCTGTCGAACCAGCTTCCTGAACCAATCGGGGATGCGCTTGCACATACAGAAGCCTGCGCAGCGATGCTGTTTGGTGAAATCGCCAAGGCGAATGGCTGGCTATCGTTTGCGCGCTTTATGGAGCTCGCACTCTATGCGCCCGGCTTGGGCTATTACGCGGCGGGCGCACGCAAGTTCGGCGCGGACGGCGATTTTGTCACCGCACCGGAAATCTCATCACTGTTTGGTCAGTGTCTCGCGCAAAGCATTGCGGAAGTGCTGCATGAAACCGGCGGTGATGTGCTTGAACTAGGACCCGGTTCGGGGAAACTTGCCAAGGACATCCTGCTGGCGCTCGATGAACGTGGCACCTTGCCAAACAAATATTGTTTGCTCGAAGTCAGTGCCGATTTGCGCCAACGGCAGCAACAGGCGCTTACGACGTTGCCGCCGCATCTGTCAGCACTGGCCGTTTGGCTCGATCAATTGCCCGAAGACTTCACCGGCGTTGTCATCGCCAATGAAGTGCTCGATGTCATTCCCGTGCACCTCGTCACGTTTTCGTCGGGCTGGATTTTTGAGCGCGGCGTTGCGGTAAAAGATAGTGCCCTCAAATGGCAGGATGTGCCCGCGCTGCCCACGGAACTCAATGCGCCTGTGGCAAGTATTCAATCGAAGTATCTCAACCATGCGCCGCCGGATGGCTACCTGACTGAAGTAGCACCTGCCGTGAATGGGCTCGTAAAAAGTCTCGCGCAATCGATGAAGCAGGGCGCGATGATTTTCATCGACTACGGCTTTCGTGGCGCTGAGTTTTATCATCCCAGCCGTATCACCGGTACGTTGATGTGCCACTACCGGCACTTTGCTCACACCGATCCGTTTTTATTTCCTGGGCTGCAGGACATTACCGCGCACGTCGATTTCACGGCTGTTGCAGACGCCGGTATTGCGGCTGGTCTGACGTTGCTGGGGTACACGACGCAGGGGAATTTCCTGCTCGCGAGCGGGTTGACCGAGCGTTTGACTCGTGTTGATCCCACTGCTACTACCGATTATTTGAAGCTGACCAATCAGGTGCAACGTTTGGTTTCACCAGCAGAGATGGGTGAATTTTTTAAAGTAATTGGATTTGGGAAGGGGTTAAATGCGGGGTCGGAGTCGCCCATCACTGCGTTTCAAACGGCGCGCCAATTACCGCTGTAGTGATCGCGGTATCCCTCACTGCCAGAGTTCGCGTTACACTCATGCCAATGGCCTTTTCGGGTACATCCGCGCAAGTAAACTGAAGCCAATAATTCAGGGAGAACACAAGCATGCCGCAAACAATCGGAGTTCCACGGGAGATTTTCCCAGGTGAGAAACGCGTTGCCACCGTTCCAGATGTTGTTGCCAAACTGATCAAGCTGGGCTTCGCGGTGCAGGTGGAAACCGGCGCGGGTGACGCGGCCAATGTGAGCGACGACGATTACCGTGCGGCAGGAGCCGTTGTGGCCGCAAGCGCAAAGGACCTCTGGGCGACATCCGATATCGTGTTCAAGGTGCGTACGCCGTCGACGGATGAAGTGGCGCTGATGAAAGAAGGACAGACGCTGATTTCGTTCATCTGGCCCGCACAAAACCCGGAACTGATGCAGGCGATGGCGGCAAAAAAAATCACCGTGCTCGCCATCGATGCGTTGCCACGCACACTGTCCCGCGCACAGAAAATGGATGCACTGACGTCGATGGCTGGCGTCACCGGCTACCGCGCCGTCATCGAGGCGGCGAATGCGTTCGGTCGATTTTTTAATGGCCAGATCACCGCCGCCGGCAAGGTGCCGCCGGCCAAGATATTCATCGCCGGCGCTGGCGTCGCGGGCTTAGCTGCCGTCGGCACGGCAGCCAGCTTGGGTGCCATCGTACGCGCCAACGATACGCGCGCCGAAGTGGCGGACCAGGTGAAATCGCTCGGTGGCGAATTCGTCAAGGTCAATTACGAGGAGGAAGGTTCGGGTGGCGGCGGTTATGCCAAGGTCATGTCCGAAGGCTTCCAGCAGGCGCAGCGCGAGATGTACGCGCAGCAGGCACGCGAGGTGGACATTATCATCACCACCGCGCTGATCCCAGGCAAGCCCGCTCCCAAAC
>JANNRY010000120.1:0-7456 GCA_031401935.1 Betaproteobacteria bacterium
ACGGCGAAATTATTGTCCCCGACCGTCAAATCATGTTGTTTGCCGCTGACGTGCTGTCGCGCGTGCCCGGCGGCGAAGTGATTTTTGATGTGAAGTGTTCGCGTAATCTGGCGCCATGGATTCGCGACCGCGGTGGCCGTCCCACCATGTACAAAACCGGACACTCGCTGATAAAACTGAAGATGAAAGAAACCGGCGCGCCGCTTGGTGGTGAAATGAGCGGGCACATTTTTTTCAAGGAACGCTGGTACGGTTTTGACGATGCGCTTTACTGCGGCGCGCGGCTGTTGGAGATCGTCAGCAAGCATGCCGATGCGAATGCGCCATTGAAAGCCTTGCCAGATGCGGTGTCCACACCAGAATTAAACTGGGCACTCAAAGAAGGCGAGCCGCACGCGCTCGTTGAACAAATCCGCAAGTCTGGAAAATTTGAAGGTGCGACTGAAATTATCACTATCGACGGCGTGCGCGTGGAGTATCCGGATGGTTTTGGTTTGGCGCGTGCCTCCAACACCACTCCCGTTATCGTGCTGCGGTTTGAAGCCGAAACTGAAACCGCATTGAAACGGATTCAGGAAGATTTCCGGCGGGTGTTGACTGCCGCTAAATCCGATGTGCCGTTGCCGTATTGAGTCGGCTTAAACCAGCATAAACTCACGTAGATCTAGCATTGACGGGTATTTTCAGGCATTTTGTGCCTGTGATGCCCGCCAGTGCTTGTGTTTATCAATTTCCGCGATACGCGAACACGTACAACAAAGCCCGTCAGCGCGTCTACAGGCTCGGCCAGAGTTTGCTTGGTTCTTGTTGTGTGTTACTGCATATCTCTGCATAAAAAATAGTCGCGACGACTCAGCCAGCTGGCTCGCATTTGGGAATAATTCAATCCGCGCCGATTTGGTTGTTGATGGTTTTCCGTAATGCAGTTCTGTCAAAATATTGCACTTAATTCTAAAACCTCAAAAACCGTTCATGACAAAAAGAATTCTCGTCACCGGCGCAGCCGGCTTTATCGGTTCCACTCTCTCCCATAAGTTACTTGCGCGCGGTGATTCGGTGGTGGGTATCGACAACCTGAACGACTACTACGATCCAACATTGAAAATAGCGCGGCTGGCGCGGCTGCAGCCGCAGAGCGGGTTCAGTTTCCAAAAGCTCGATATTTGTGATCGTGCGGGGATGGAGGCATTGTTTAAAAGTGAACGTTTTGATGCCGTCATGCATCTGGCTGCGCAAGCTGGCGTGCGTTATTCACTCACCAATCCGCAGGCCTATATCGACGCCAACCTGGTTGGGTTTACCAATGTTCTTGAGGGCGCCCGCCATTCAAAGGTTGGCCATCTGGTGTTCGCCTCCTCAAGCTCTGTGTACGGATTAAATGAACGACTGCCGTTAGCCGAAAGCGATAACGTTGATCATCCGGTTTCTCTCTATGCCGCGACGAAAAAAGCCAATGAGCTCATGGCGCACAGTTACGCGCACTTGTTTGGTTTGCCTTGCACGGGATTACGATTTTTTACCGTATATGGCCCGTGGGGTCGCCCGGATATGGCGCTGTTTTTGTTTACCAAGGCCATCCTCAATGATGAGCCGATCAATGTGTTCAACCATGGCAAGATGATTCGCGATTTCACCTTTGTGGACGACATCGTCGAGGGCGTGATGCGGGTGATTGATCGGCCGGCCGCTGCGGATCCAAAATGGTCGGGGGCTGCGCCGAATCCTGCCACCAGCAAAGCGCAATATCGGGTCTTCAATATCGGTAACAACAGCCCGGTGGAGTTGATGCGCTACATTCACGCGGTGGAAGATTGTCTTGGCAAAAAAGCCAAAATGAATATGTTGCCGATGCAACCCGGCGACGTTGCGGCGACAAATGCGGACGTATCGCGTTTGCAGGAGTGGGTCGATTTTCGGCCACAGACCAAAGTGGAAGACGGCATCGCACGGTTCGTGGAATGGTATCGGGCGTATTACAAGGCCTGAATAAAAGCAAAGCACGCGGGACTGAATCAGGGAGAAAACATTGTCTGAGCAAATTATTGCCGTTGTCGGATTGGGTTATGTGGGCTTGCCGCTCGCGGTTGAGTTTGGCAAACACTTGCGCACGATCGGCTTTGATATTTCGGCTGAGAAGATTGCCGCCTATCGCAAACACATCGACCCGACCGGTGAAGTCTCCACCGACGATCTGCGCGCGTCCACCCGACTCGAGGTCACGAACGATAAAGCCGCGCTTGCGGCAGCCGATATTGTCATTGTTGCCGTACCAACGCCTGTAAATGATGCCCGCCTGCCAGATTTCGGACCTTTGCTCAGTGCCAGCCGTGCCATCGGCCCACATTTGAAACGCGGCGCAATCGTGGTTTATGAATCCACCGTCTATCCAGGCGCAACCGAAGAAGTCTGCATCCCGGAACTCGAAAGCGCGTCGGGACTAAAGTGGAAAGAAGGATTTTTTGTTGGTTATTCGCCGGAACGAATCAATCCGGGCGACAAAGAACACACCCTCACCCGCATCGTCAAAATCGTCTCAGGTGATACGCCGGAAACATTGGCCAAACTGGCTGAAGCATACGGCACGGTCGTGAAGGCGGGGATATTCCAAGCCTCAAGTATCCGCGTGGCGGAAGCGGCAAAGGTAATTGAAAACTCGCAGCGCGATTTGAATATCGCGTTCATGAATGAGCTGGCGATTATTTTCAACCGCATGGGGCTGGACACGGCCGAAGTCCTCGAAGCGGCAGGAACCAAGTGGAACTTTTTGAAGTTCAGGCCGGGTTTGGTTGGCGGACATTGCATCGGCGTTGATCCTTACTACCTCACCTATCAGGCAGAAAAATTCGGTCATCACCCGGAAGTGATCCTCGCGGGACGGCGCATCAACGACAGCATGGGTGCATACGTCGCCAAACAAACCGTGAAAACGCTTATCAAGACACGCGGCAACCTGAATGGCGGCGTGGTGAATGTGCTGGGGCTGACGTTCAAGGAAAATTGTCCGGATCTTCGTAACAGCAAGGTCGTCGATATCATTCGTGAATTAAAAGAATACGGCATGACCGTGCATGTGCACGACCCGCATGGTGAATCCGCAGAGGCCGAACATGAATACGGCATCTCACTGACAGCATGGGACAAAATGCCAGCCGCAGATGCGCTCGTACTCGCGGTTGCGCACAAAGAATATTTGGCGATGCCGCTCGACAGCCTGCTATCAAAAGCGGTGCCGAGCGGCTGTGTGATTGATGTCAAGTCGGCACTTGATCGTACAGCCGTTGCTGCGAAGGGATTTACTTTGTGGAGGTTGTGATTTTATTGGGCCAAATTTAGCGCGCTCTACTCAATGCCAAGCTGCGTGAAGTGATTCAACTGTTACACGGCGGTGAAGCGATTGTGGATTTGGGATAGCGTGGGAAACGCGGCCACTTTAGTTCGTTCAAAAAGTAATGATAAAAGACCTGAACCCAGCGTTCTTTGCAAAGAGCGATAGTTGGATACGTCCGAACAATCGCCGTCGTGCTAGCGTTACCCATCTCCACCCTCCAGCCACGCCCAATGGAAATCTCCCCCGCCAAACTGACCCTCATCGTCATCGCCTCCATCATTGTCGGCATCGCCATTGCAATCGTCGGCGGATTCGTGTTTGTGTATTCGATGTTTGATACCGGACGCAGCGTGAGTTTTGGCGACGACACCAAGCGGAAGGTCGTCGCATCGGCGCCTTATGACGCGGCCGCACGGGGCTTCCTGGACACGACCAACATGACTTGGGGCGATACGCCATCGCATAACGTGCCGCAGCTCGTGATTGGCGACGCGCGCATTGTCGGGACAACGAGCGTAGATGGCCAGCCGCTGGCGGGCTTGCGCCTGCGGCTCAATCTGAACAGCAAGGTGATTTCAAACTGGGCAGTGACGGACGCAGCAGGCCGCTATGAAATCTCCGTACCCCCGGGAAAGTACGTCGTCAGCGGCTTTGAGTTCGACCGCGTTGCAGCTAACAAGCTGTTGGCGGGCAAGATAATTCGGCCGGGATGCCTGCTGCCTGTCCGGTGCGGCGAGGACCGTCCGCCATTCGAGGTCCTCGCGGCGAAGACCGGCACGGGAATCAATTTTGAATTCATCGACCCGGTGGAACTGCTCGCCCCCGAAGGCGAAGTAAAGATTGGCAGCGAACTCATGGCGCAATGGAAACCCTATCCGGGCGCCGCGCGCTATCGCATCGGCTTATACGAAACGCCGCCGAGGATGACAGGCGGCACGTCAAACTCCGTCTTCGACTGGAAAGCGCGGCCTGAGGTGACGGGCGAATCGCTGGATCTCATCAAGGCCGGGCTCGTACCGAAGTCCGGCCAAGACTATTCCATCAAGATTGAAGCGCTTGATGCTAAAGGCACGGTCATTTCCGAAAGCCCGTCGATGTTGGGGCGGGGATATTTTCGGTTGATGAAGTAGTCGTAGCGCGAATCAAATGGGCCAGGCTCGCATTTCCTCGCGACCTCCATCTATAGCGTGAACTCGTGCATTGCGCGCAAAAAAAACGCCACAGGCCAAAACCCGCGGCGCTATTGAGCAATACCGCCTTAGAACGTCTTGCGAATCGTCACCCCAATAGTACGCGGCTGGTTGGTCGCAAACCCTAGCCGTGCGCGACCACCCCGTTCCCGGTCGAAGGAGAGCAACGCCTTCTCGTCGGTGACGTTGTTGACGTAGACGATCGCCGAGAGTCCGCGCTCAAAGTCCATCCCTGCGCTGAGGTTGACCACGTTGTATTTGGGCAGTTCGAGATTGACCGTTGTCGCCGCAGTCGCCGGGGCACCCTGGAAAGCCAGTCCGTGCACAAAGGTGCGCGGGTTGTTCTCCTGGTCAGAGGGCTGCGTGAAGCGGCTGCCCACGTGTTGCACCGAGGTCGTGATGTAGGAATCGCGTCCGGCCAGACTGAAGTTGTAGGTGAAGCTGGCGGTGAACGAAAGCTTTGGCACGGATGGCAGGCGGTTGCCCTCGCGAATGCCGCCGAGCACTGCCCCGGTGCCGTCCCGCACGGTCGTGTCGAACTCCGCATTCACTGCGGCGCCGGAAAGCGACAACTCGAGGCCGTCGGTCGGCCTCAATGTCATCTCCAGTTCGACGCCTGAGGAGTGTGCCTTCGGCACATTGAATACCACCCGCGACGAGCAGGAGCCTGCATCCAGCGTGACCTGCAGATCCTTCATCTGAGTATAGAACGCCGCTGCGTTGAAGCTCAAGCCCGGCTTCTGCATCTTGACGCCGACCTCGTAGTTCCACAGCGATTCATCGCTGAAGCGCTGGTAGCCGCCGAAGATGGCGCGGTCCTGGGCCGTGCAGAGCGGTATGTTCAGCGGATCATTCACGCCGCCTAAGCGGAATCCTTTTGACGCCTGAGCATTGAAGGTCACGCTATCGGACGCCTTGTACGCAAACAGCACGCGCGGGTTGAAGCCGTCTGACGTCGTTTTGTCGAAGTTGTTGTTGCCGTCGGAGAACAAACCGCCCGACTTGAACGTGCGTTCTTCCTTGTAATCGTAGAAGCGCCCGCCGACCGTCGCCGTCAGCTCTTTGGTCATTTCATAGTTGAGTTCGCCGAAGATCGCGGTCTGCTTCAAGTTGTACGGAAGGTCGGCGTTGTAGGGCGAATCAAGGGGAAAGCCATTGGCCACCGCCGCCGCCGTGCCGGCACCGAACCGCGCATTGGTAAAGACATCGTAGCCCGGGGTGGGCAGGCGCTGGGCGTACTTGCGGTCGGTATCGGCGAAGAAGGCACCGACCAGCCATTGCAGTGGGCCCTTGCCTGTAGAACTCAAGCGAAACTCTTGCGTGAAGCCCTTGAAGTCGGTGTTGTCGTTGAGGCGCGAAGGCAGCAGTACGCCGGCACTAGGAAAGCCCAGATCGACTGACACCGAACCGGTCAACGCGCTGGCATCACGGCTGACCAGAATGTCGCGCTCAGTACGGGTGGTCACCGAGGTCAGGTCAAAACCGCCGAAGCCGACCTTGACCGTCATATCGGCGATCGTCGTCTTGTCCTCGAACTTTTCGCGCAGCAGCAGGTATTGCTGGCGCTCCTGCAAAGTCACCGGCGCTACAGTGGTGGTAAACCGGTTGGCATAGAGGTTAAATGCCTCCTGCCGGTTGAAGCCGTCCGCGGTCACTTTCTGATGAATCACTCGCGGCGTGATCGTCACGTCCTTGGTGGGCCGAAAGGTAAAGCTCAACCGGCCGCCCGTGCGTTCACCTTCATTGACATCCTTGCCTCCGCCGGGGCCAAGAGCGTCAACCCAACCGCCAAATTTGGTGTGGTAACCGACCACGCGCATGGCAGCCGCATCGCTGATGGGGACATTGAGCGCCGCCTTCACGCCACCGCCGTTGCTGCCGTCGGAAATCTTATTGAAGTTGGCTTCGATGGTGCCCTCAGAGACACCAATCTTGGCCTCATTGGTGATGTAGCGTATCGTGCCGCCAATGTTGCCGGAGCCGTACAGCGTGCCTTGCGGGCCGCGCAGCGTTTCAACGCGCTTCAAGTCGAATAGATCGAGGTCGGGTGTGAACAGCGACATCGAAATCGCCGTCTCATCGAGGTAGACGCCAACCTGTTCCTTGACACCGGGCTGGTCGCGCACGATCTGCCCCGAGGATACGCCGCGAATCGACACCTGACTCTGCCCGGGCCCTAGATTCTGGATGGCGAGACCGGCGACATTGCGGGCCAGATCTTCAAGTGTGACCGCGCCGGATTTCCGGATGTCCTCTTCGGTCTGCGCGTTGATCGAGAACGGCACATCCAGTACGGTGGAGTCCCGTTTCGTCGCAGTGACGACGACGCGATCAAGTACTTCGGTGCCAGCCTTGGCAGGCTGCTGCGCTTGCTTCGTTGTTTGGGCGTAGGCAACATTCGCCGCGCCGATCGCCAATCCGGAAGGTAAAACCAGCAGTATGGCTTTTGCTATTGGACGCAATTTCATGATGCTCTCTCCTCATTGATAATTATTAGAATATTGCCTGCACGTCGCCACAATCCTACACCAGACGTGGACGGCCCGGGGGCAAAAGGATTTACGTTGTGGCGTTTGTGGTTTTGTTGGGCTAAATGAAACGCACAATCACGCAAAATCACACACAATCAAAACGTCACCTCTGTCTTGACCACAAACTGCACCGATTTAATCCCCGGCGTTCGATTCAACGGCACTGCAATATCTGCGTGCAGCACATTTGCGAACGCGCTGCGGTCGAGCGCGAGGCGAAGACCAACACCAGCATCCGCAAGCCAGCCCGGATTGGAAATATTCTGATTCAGCCCACCCCAAGCCCTGCCGACATCAAAGAACGCTGCCCCACCAACGCGCACTAAACGAAACGGATACCAGTCGGTGTAGACCCGCTGCTCCACGGTAAGCAATGCGCGGCGCTCACCCGCCTGATAGAAGGACGG
>JANNRY010000121.1:0-2019 GCA_031401935.1 Betaproteobacteria bacterium
AGTCCCGCGCTTCATTTTGCTCAACCGCGACCGCCGGGAGGAGCTGTTCAAAATTGTCCAGCACCAGCAAACCCTCAAAGGTACGCAGCGCTTCACACAACACATCCTTCGGATTCCCGCGGGGCGATAGTTCAAGGCCGAACGCGGCTGCGAAGGCGGCATAAAAACCCTGCGCCGATTGCGCTGCTTCGAGGCCGACAAAATATACCTCGTCATCGTGTCGGCGCGTTTCTTCAGCAAACGCCAGTGCCAACCGCGTTTTGCCGATGCCGCCCGGGCCATGCAGCGTGATTAGCCGGCAATGGACATCGCTGGCCATGCGCGCCATTTCAGCCAGTTCATCCTGACGCCCGACAAAGCTGGTCGCCAATGCGGGTAAGCCGGCGCCACGGATAGCGCCACGATGGCGCAACGCGTTATCGAGAATCGTCTGCGTCGCAGCACTCGGTTTCCTGCCTGCGCGGGTCGCAAGGTTGCGTCGCAACAACTCCAATTGCGTCTCGGCCGCGCGAACGTTGCCGGCTAGTAACTGCAATTGCATTGCTTCGCCATGCATGGCTTCATCGATCGGATCGCGCAGCAGCCATGCCTGCGCCAGTTCAAGCGCCGCCGCGATGTCCTCTTTCGGCGCTTTGCCTTTGCAAAGCTGCCGCCGCGATATCACCTCAGCCAGCACCACCTCGCGCACTTTGGCGGCGAGATGCTCGCGCTGATCATTGAGCCAATCGTCGAACTCGGGCAAATCGTCGAACGTCTGGTTGGCCAGCAACGCACCGGCGTAAATGGAAAGCAAGGTCTCGGCGGAAGGTTCTGATGGTTCCGATAGCTGTTTAGCCAGCCAATCTTTGACGATCAACACATCGCACTCCGCCAAGGCGGTATTGTCGATCGACATCTCGTTTCGGTACGTGTGGATGACGGCGCGCAACGGCGGCGGCAGATGGTGCAACAGTTGCCGCAGGCTCGCCAACGCAGAGGTGGCGTCCACGCGCCGCCAGAGCAAACGCGCGATCATCTCACGCGTCACGGGGCCATCGGAGAGCAGCAAAATCGTGAAGAGCGGCAATGCGCGCGACGACAAGGTCGTCAACTTTGCGCCATCGAACGCGATGTCGGCCTTGCCCAATAACCGGATGGATAGGCCGCTTCCGGTCGCAGGCGCGCGTGGCTGGTGGATTGCCACTGTCATGCTGGAAACCTGTCGCCTGAGCTGCTGGGATAGCCGTCACGGCACCCACATCGCATCAACGCACATCCATGTTTCACGTTGAAATCGCTCCCTTTTTATTGTCGCTAATGAACGCCTGCATTGGCATTGAGTATAGGCGGCGCACCGAAATTTGTGAATCGTTCGCCCCGTCCGACTAGCAGCTATAACGCCGAAATAACGCCCGCGCCGTAGCCAGCGCGATGAACCGCAAACATACTTCGTTGCAGGTTCAAACGAGGTCTTTCATGAACATAAAATTTATAAACTCTATATTTGACGGGCATTTCAGGATCATTTCAGCCTGGAAGGCCCGCCAGCGCTTGAGTTTATCCATCGGCATGACGACGCTATTTATGGCGACGGTCGGCACTGCGAGCGCACAAACACCCGGTGCCCCGCTGATCGGCCCCGCCTTTGCTGGCAACGCGCAGGTGTTTGTTTCTTTCACAGCCCCAGCATCCGCTGGCGTCGGCACGATCACCGCTTACACCGCCACCTGCACGCCTAATGTCGGGCAGGGCGCTGTATCCGGCAGCGGTATCACCGCCCCCATCAATGTGAGTGGATTAGTCAATAACACCGCATACAACTGTGCCGTCACTGCGACCAACGCAGCCGGTGTCAGCGCCGCATCGGCCACGGTGAGTGTGACACCTCTCCTCACGGCACCGCTCACGCTGATCGGTGTGAAGTCGAGGAAGACCCACGGCGCAGCCGGGATTTTCGACGTACCGATTGATAGTGCGACGCTCATCGGCGGCTCGGTCAACGTCGAACCCCGAGTCATCGGCGCGGGCCACAGCATCGTC
>JANNRY010000122.1:0-2211 GCA_031401935.1 Betaproteobacteria bacterium
TCTCGCCTGCTTCCTTGATAAAACTGATGAGACTCATGACTTTCCTTTTTTGGGTTGAGCGCGCTGCGACTGATCGCGCAGGTTTGATGAACTCTGAACTGAATTGCCTCAGGACGGCTGCGAAATTTCTGCCAGGGCTTCACCGGCGACGGCGACATCTGAAACCTCGACGGCAAAATCACCCAACGCGACGATACCGACGAGTCGTTTTTCGGCATTCACGATCGGCAGACGCCGAATCTGGTGCTCGCTCATGCGCGCCGCAGCTTCGGCAACGGAGTCATCCTCATAGGCCCAAATGACGCCGTCTGACATCACATCCCGTACTTTGGTGCTGCCATCCTTGCCCTCAGCGACGGCACGAATCACGATGTCGCGATCCGAAATCGCGCCGATCATGCGGTCATCTTCCCCCACGGGCAACATACCAAAATCGCCATTGAGCATTTGCTGGGCGGCTTCCCTGATCGTGCTGTCGGGGCCAATAACTTGCACATCCCGGCTCATTACATTCTTGATTGTTTGCATATCATTTTTCCTTTCCAGAGCATTAATGAAAATATCCGTTACGAGCGATCGCGAAGTTCCGTCACACCTGATTTCGTAGCGCAGTGATCACAGCAAAACATGCGATCTCCGCTTTCCAATCCATGGCCAATGATCCGCACGCCGCAGTGCGCGCAAGTCGGGGCCAGTTTGTGAATTGCGCACTCAAAGCTGTCGAATGTGTACGTCTTACCCGCTGTCGTTAACTGGAATGCCTTGTCATATTCGTTGCCGCAGCCATCACATTTGCCCATTGGTGTCTCCATTGATTGTCTGATACTCGTTGTATCGACTGCCGCCGAAACTGGTGTATCGATTGCAATGGCGTGATGGTGCGCGCGTCCGGCCAGTCCGTCTGTGCGACACCGAACATTTGTCATGTCAGTTCATCAAATTGCCCCATCCCGTTAATTTCCTGAATTTTGGTAATGTGATTCAAATGTTTCGGAGGGAGCACGCGCCGCCGCACTTCCAAACACTGTGTGCGGAGCCTGCGACGCTGATTGAAATTTGTACGCTTGAAGTCATTCGCGGTCGCCTGCCCCGAAGGGCGCGCAATCTGAAGGTAGAATTGGCCATCGAACACCGTGAAGAATTAGTGGAGGACTGGAATCTAAGGTTGGGTGTTGTGAACTGGCCCAGCGGGGCGGAAGTGGATCCGGGTTGGATGCGTGAGCGAATTGGGGTGAACAAATTTTGGTCAGTTCCCTTTTGATTGAGCGCCGGGGGTTTATCATAGGCAACGATACTCAAAAGCTTGAACAATGATTTCACCTGACATCCAACGCACCGCGATTCGCACTCTGGTCGAAGCCGCAAATCCGCGACGCATCGTGCTTTTTGGCTCGTACGCGCGGCGACATGCGTGAGGATTCCGACCTCGATTTGCTCGTCGTCGAGGACAACATGGGCAATCGAGCCAACGAAATGGTGCGCTTGCGTCGGTTGCTGCGCCCATTGCGTGTTCCAGTCGATGTGCTGGTTTGCTCAACAGAGGAAGCCGACCGTTGGAAAGACGCGACTGGCACCGTTATCTACTGGGCCATGCGCGAGGGTAAGGTTGTTCATGGCTGATCGAACTCTCGCGCGGCTGATGTTCACTAGCGCAGCGCGAGACATTGATACGGTCGCGACACTTTTGCGTCACGCCGATAGCCACGACGCAATTATTGGTTTTCATGCACAACAAGCGGTGGAAAAACTGCTCAAATGTGCATTGAGCAGCGCAGGCATCTCGTATCATCGCACGCATGACATCGCCGAACTGCTTGATGCCTCGACCGATAGCGGCCTTACCACACCACCACATGCCGATTCGCTTGATGAATTAAATCCGTTCGCCGTAGAGGCTCGTTATGGACTCGAAAGTGCGGGGCGTTTGGATCGATCAAGTATTGTTGCGAAGCTTGAGGCGCGGAGCTCGTGGGCTGAAGGGTTTTTGAAAGAGTAACGCGTAGGTTGGGATTGTTTCATCAGCCCAACAATACGTCTGTATTAATCCACTCAAATTGATCTGCAATGGAAAGTTGGGCTTCAGGCCCAACGAACTCACCGCCGAAAGGTTCGCCCACTTGAAGTCGCAATTTGCGATATCAAGTTGGGGCGGTAGGCGTGAGCCCCCGCTGGCTTTTACGGAACAAGGCGCGATCATGGCTGCAACCGGTA
>JANNRY010000123.1:0-13604 GCA_031401935.1 Betaproteobacteria bacterium
GGCACTCACCATGTCGATGAGCACCGGGTTCGGTACCGGCGTGGTCAATTCCACGGTGTAGTCGTCGATCTTTCTAGGTTTACCCAGCGCATTGCCATAGACCTTCATGTTCGAGGTATCGGCCTGCACACGAAGCACCGAGAACACCACATCATCGGCCGTGAACTTCGAGCCATCGTGCCAGACCACACCCTGACGCAGCTTGAACACCCACGTCGTCGGGGAAGTCTGCTTCCATTCGGTCGCGAGACTCGGTATCGGCTTCATTTTCTTGTCGCGCACCAGCAATTGCTCGTAAATCTGTCCGTTGAACTGGTTGTTGAACGATTCATTCTGCGCGTGCGGATCGTGGGTGGCGATATCGCCCTGACTTGCCCAACGCAATGTCTTGCTCTGGGCATCGGCATTGCCGAGCGTGAAACCAATTACGATTGCGATCGCTGTTGCCGCCGAAAATATCTGTTTCATAAGAACCCCTGCCAGAATGGAGATACCGAACGAAAATTGTGCCTTGGGAAATCATAAACGAAACCGCCGCCTATAATACTTTTTTCCGAATCTCCAATTCGTATGACTGCCCCCCTCCGTTACCGCATCGTTGCCAGCAACCCTGCAGCGCATCTTTTTGAAGTAATTCTCACCGTCAGCGAACCGGACCCCGCCGGTCAGCGCTTCATGCTGCCGGTTTGGATTCCGGGCAGCTACATGATTCGCGAATTTGCGCGCCACATTGTCGCGTTGCGAGCCGAATGCAACGGCGCAGCGGTCAACTGCGAAAAAATCGACAAAGCGACCTGGCAATGCGCGCCTGCAATCGGTGCCATCACGTTGACTTACGAAATCTACGCATGGGATCTAAGCGTTCGCGCGGCGCACTTGGATGAGTCTCACGCTTTCTTTAATGGTACCAGCGTTTTTCTGCTGCCGCTGGGTGCTGAGAATGCGCCTTGCGAAGTGGAAATTTTGCGTCCTGTCGGACCACGCTACGCGGAATGGCAGATTGCGACATCATTAAGTCAAACTCCAGCACTGGCGCGGGTTGCAGGCAATAATAAGCCTGAGAATTCCGTCAATGCTAGTGTTTCAATATTTTCTCCTAAACAGTTCGGTACTTTCACCGCCACCAATTACGATGAGTTGATCGATCATCCGGTGGAGATGGGCGCGTTCACTTATGCCACGTTCGAGGCCTGCGGCGTCCCGCACCATGTCGCGATCACCGGCAGGCATCGTACGGACATGAATCGATTGTGTGCAGACCTGAAAAAGATTTGCGAATACCAGATTGGCCTGTTCGAGCCAGAAACCGCAGCAGCGCCGATGCAGGAATACTGGTTTTTGATCATGGCCGTCGGCGACGGTTATGGTGGCCTTGAGCACCGCGCATCGACGGCGCTGATTTGTAACCGCGACGATTTGCCTTTGGCGCAAGACAAAAAAGTCAGCGCCGGTTATCGGCGCTTTCTGGGTTTGGCGTCGCACGAGTATTTTCACACCTGGAACGTGAAGCGCATCAAACCCGCCGCGTTTGTGCCCTACGATCTCAGCCGCGAAAATTACACGCGCCAACTGTGGTTTTTCGAAGGCTTCACCAGCTACTTTGACGATCTCGTCCTCGTCCGCTCCGGCCTGATCGAGCCGCTCGTCTATCTCGAAATGATCGCTGAAACCATCGGTCGTGTGTCGTCGCAATCGGGCCGCACCAAACAGAGTGTGGCTGAATCGAGTTTTGATGCCTGGGTTAAATATTATCGTCAGGATGAAAATTCGCCGAACGCGATTGTGAGCTACTACCAAAAAGGCTCGATGATTGGCTTGGCGCTGGATCTCACGATTCGTCACCGCACAGCAGGGGCAAAGTCACTCGACGACGTGATGCGTGCGTTGTGGATCAAATACGGTCGTGCAGGTATTGGCGTGCCCGAGGGACGCATCGAGACCATCGCAGAAGAGACCACAGGTCTGGACTTATCCGAATTTTTTGCCCTTGCCGTGCGCGGCACAGCCGACATCGATTTAGCTGCGCTCATGAGCACTGTCGCCATCGATCTCGCTTGGCGGGTGCCCGGCAAAATAAAAGACGATGACCCCTCGCCCGCAACAATCGGCGTAAAAATCAACGCTGAAGCAAATGGCGACGCAAAACTCGCACAGGTATTCGATAGTGGTGCAGCCCAAGCTGCTGGCCTTTCCGCGGGTGACTGCGTGGTGGCCGTCGATGGTTTGCGCGTGTCGGCGTTAACCCTTGAGAAGCGTATGCGCAGCTATCCGGTGGGTGCTGCCGTGACATTGACCGCGTTCCGTCGCGATGAACTGATGACGTTTCAAGTGACATTGCAGGCACACAGCGCGCAAACTTGTGTGTTGACCATGCAGGACACGCCAATCGATGCCAAGGCGCGGCGCAACGCCTGGCTACAGGCACGGTAACTTGTAACTTCTTACACCATGCACCAACGTTTTACTTTTTCGTCCAAATATTTTGGAGTCTGACCATGAACGCACCGACTGCAATGATGTTTCCTACCATGCAAGACCCAACACTGCTGCGACACCAAAGTTATCTTGACGGCGAATGGATTGACGCTGATTCGGGGATGCGTTTTGACGTCGATAATCCAGCAGATGGCAGCATTGTTGGGAGCGTGCCAGACTGTGGCGCGGCTGAAACCCGGCGAGCAATCACCGCCGCCAATGCCGCATTGCCAGCGTGGCGCGCGCTCACCGCGAAGCAGCGTTCAGCGTTGCTGCGCCGCTGGTTTGATCTGATGTTGTTGAACGCCGACGACCTCGCCCTCATTCTCACCACCGAGCAGGGTAAGCCGCTGGCTGAAGCGAAGGGCGAAGTCATGTACGGGGCCTCGTTCATTGAATGGTTTGCAGAAGAAGGCAAACGCATTTATGGCGACGTGATTCCACCGCACATGGCCGACAAACGTCTCATCGTGTTGAAGCAACCGATTGGCGTTACCGCCGCGATTACGCCATGGAATTTTCCCAATGCGATGATCACCCGCAAAGCCGCGCCCGCATTGGCTGCTGGCTGCACGATGGTATTAAAACCCGCCGAGCAAACGCCGTTCTCAGCGCTCGCGATGGCCGAGCTCGCACATCGCGCCGGTATTCCCAAAGGTGTGCTCAACGTCATCACCGGTGCGGCCCACTCGTCACCGGCCATCGGCCAGGAACTCTGCGCCAATCCGATTGTGCGCAAACTTTCATTTACGGGCTCCACCGAAGTCGGTCGCATCCTGATGCGCCAGAGTGCTGACACCATTAAAAAACTTTCGCTTGAATTAGGCGGTAACGCGCCGTTTATTGTCTTCGACGACGCCGATCTCGATGCCGCCGCTGACGGTCTCATGCAATGCAAATTCCGTAACGCTGGACAGACTTGCGTCACGGCCAATCGCATTTATGTGCAGGCGGGTGTGTACGACGCGTTCGCTGAAAAATTTGGCTCCAGACTGGCCAGCTTGAAGGTCGGACGCGGCACCGACAGCGGCGTGAACGTCGGGCCGTTGATCGATGAGCAGGGACTTTTCAAAGTCGAAACACATGTGAGCGATGCGGTCGCCAAAGGTGCAAAAGTATTGATCGGTGGCAAGCGCCACGCGCTAGGCGGACGCTTTTTCGAGCCGACGTTGCTCACCGATGTGCCGATGTCGGCGAAAGTATCGAAGGAAGAAACATTCGGCCCGATCGCGCCGCTGATCAAATTCAACACTGAAGCCGAGGCAATCGCGCTGGCCAACGACAGCGAGTTTGGTCTGGCTGCGTATTTCTTCGCTCGCGATGTCGGTCGCGTTTTTCGTGTGGGTGAGGCGCTTGAATCGGGCATGGTCGCGATCAACACCGGCATTCTTTCCAACGAGGTCGCGCCGTTCGGCGGCGTAAAGCAATCCGGGCTGGGGCGCGAAGGCTCGAAGTACGGCATTGAGGACTATCTGGAAATAAAGTACCTTTGCCTGAACGTATGAATATGGTCATGTTGCGGCTGGCCCTCGGCTGCGTCGTTGCGTTCGCCGGATACGCATCCGCACAAAGCCCGCAGGTCACTCAGGCACCACCGTCGCTGGAGCGACCCGCGCCGGAGCTGCCGTCGGGAGTACAGGAAAAGAAACTCGAACATGCGCAAAAATACATGGTCGCTGCCGCGAACCCGCTGGCGGTAGATGCGGGATTAAAAATGCTCGCGCGTGGCGGCAGTGCCACCGACGCGGCCATCGCTGTGCAAATGGTATTGAATCTGGTGGAACCGCAAGCGTCCGGTATCGGCGGCGGCGCGTTTATCCTGCATTTTGATGCGCGCAAGAACGACACCGTCGTCTACGATGGCCGCGAGACGGCACCGATGGCCGCCACACCTGAAATGTTTATCGGCAGTGACGGCAAGCCGATGCGCTTTCAGGACGCTGTCATCGGCGGACGCTCCGTCGGCGTACCCGGCGTGTTGCGGGCGCTGGAAGTTGCGCACGCGCGACACGGCGTTCTTGCTTGGGAGGAACTGTTCGAGCCTGCCATTTCGCTTGCCGAAAAAGGTTTCGCGCTATCGGAGCGCGTGCAAATCCAGATCGCCGTTGACAAGGCCATGTTGAACGACCCGACGACCCGCGCTTACTTCTATCTTGCTGATGGCACTGCCAAGCCGGTCGGGACGATTGTGAAAAATCCAGCCTTTGCCGCAGTACTGCGGCGCATTGCCAAAGAAGGGCCGGACGCGTTTTACACCGGCGAGGTTGCACGGGACATGGTGGCGGCAGTGCGTAATCATCCCACCAATCCGGGAACCCTCAGTGAGGAAGATCTACTTGTCTATCGCGCCCGCACGCTCGCGCCACTTTGCGGGCCGTACCGCGCGTTTCGCGTTTGCAGCATGCCGCCGCCAGGCGGTGGCTTGACGGTATTGCAGATTCTCGCCACGCTAGAACGGTTTGACATGAAAGCAGTCCGGCCAGGTTCCACGGAGGCGGTTCACCTGTTTTCCGAAGCCGGCCGCCTCGCCTACGCCGACCGCGAACGCTACATGGCAGATGATCGTTTTGTTCATGTGCCTGTGCAGGGGCTAGCCGATCCTGCTTACAACCGTCGCCGCAGCGAATTGATCCGTCCGGAAAAATCGATGGGGCGTGCAGCGGCGGGCGTTCCCGCCAGCGCGACGGTGGCCATGGGCGACGGCGACACGCCAGAGTTTCCCTCGACCAGCCATATTTCCATTGTCGATCAGCATGGCAATGCGGTCAGCATGACCACATCGATTGAATCCCGGTTCGGCAGCCGCATCTTCGTACACGGATTCCTGCTGAACAACACCCTCACGGACTTCTCGATGACGGCGACAGACAATGGACGCCCGGTCGCCAATGCGGTCTATCCGGGCAAACGCCCGCGCAGTTCCATGGCACCGACGGTCGTGTTTGATTCGCGAAATAAATTGCATATCGTGCTCGGCAGCCCGCTGGGGTCGGTGATCATCAATTTCGTCGCCAAAACCTTAGTGGCGACGCTGGATTGGGGCATGGACATTCAGGCCGCCATTTCTTATCCACACTTCGGCAGCCGCAATGGCCCGACGGAAATCGAAAAGGGTACGCCGGTTGAGAACCTGCAGGCCGCGCTGAAGTCTATGGGCCACGAGGTTCGCGTCGGTGATTTGCCAAGCGGTTTACATGGCATCATGCGCACTTCATCCGGCTGGCAAGGCGGCGCTGACCCGCGCCGCGAAGGCTTTGCCAAGGGTAAGTAGAAACATCACATCATCGTTTGGACATTCATGAAAAAAATATTGCTCGCCACCTCATTCGCTCTCGTCACACTCAATGCCTGTGCGGCAACGGAGCCCGTCAAAGCTGACGTGGCCCCAGTGGCTGCGAAGCCCGTGGCCGTTGCCGCCACAGCAGCAGCACCGCTGCCAATCGCGAACGCAGCGCCATTGCGTCTGGCACCCGGCCAGCCGTTGCCCGCCAACCTCACGCAGCTCACCATCATTGACCGCGAACTGGGCGACGCAAGTTCGGCGTTGGTTGCAAACGGCAGCCCGATTTTGGTCCACTACACTGGCTGGCTATACGACCCCGCCGCACCCGATGGAAAAGGCGCGCAGTTCGATTCATCGCGTGCCCGCGTGGCACCGTTCAGCTTTATCGTTGGTGTCGGCCGAGTCATCAAAGGCTGGGATCAGGGCACACCTGGCATGAAAATCAAAGGCAAACGCACGCTCATCATTCCCGCCAGCCTGGCTTATGGCGAACGCGAGCGTCCAAAAATTCCAGCCAATTCCAACCTGTTATTCGATATTGAACTCATTGACATTGTCCAAACTGGTGCCTCCGGATTGGCTGCATCGTCGTCGACTACAGCGTTGCCAGCAGTTGCGTCAGGACCAATGCGTCTATCGTCCAAAGCAGCACTGCCGATGATCGCGACCGACCTGACCATCATCGATCAGATGGTGGGAACCGGGCAAACCGCCGAAGCCGGTTCGCCAGTGACTGTGCATTACACCGGCTGGCTCTACGACGCCAAATTGCCCGGCGGCAAGGGTAAGGAATTTGATAGCTCCGTCAAAAGCGGCAAGCCGTTCGTGTTTCCGCTTGGAGGCAAACGCGTGATCAGAGGCTGGGATGAAGGCGTGGCTGGGATGAAAGTCAAAGGCAAACGCACGCTGATCATTCCGTCACAGTTCGGCTATGGCGAGCGCGGTGCAGGCGGCGTGATTCCGCCGAATGCGACGTTGATATTCGATGTTGAATTGCTCGAAGTGAGTGGCGCTACAAAATAGGTGCAGTTCTTGCAAACTCTAGCACTGGCGGGCCATTCAGGCTAAAAATGGCTGAAAGTGCCCGTCAAATGGCGTTCTACGTTTTTTATTGAAACCGCGCATGAAAACCTTTGCCGCAATCATCATCGGCGACGAAATCCTTTCTGGCAAACGCCAGGACAAGCATTTGTCGAAGACAATCGAGACGTTAAAAGCGCACGGACTTGATCTTGCCGTTGCTCAATACATCGGTGACGAGCCCGCGCGCATTGTCGCCACACTAAAGCAATCGTTCGCGACCGATCACATCGTTTTTTGTTTCGGCGGCATCGGTGCTACACCCGACGACTACACACGGCAATGTGCCGCGGCAGCGCTGGGCGTGGCGTTGCACGCGCACCCGGATGCGTTGGCCGCGATGGCGGCAAAGCCAGGCTTCGAACTTACACCGAATCGCGTCAAGATGGCCGAGTTTCCAGTCGGTGCGACCATCATCCCGAACCCGTACAACCAGATTGCCGCGTTCTCATGTGGGGATCATCATTTCCTGCCGGGCTTTCCAGAAATGGCCTGGCCGATGATGGCGTGGGTGCTGGAATCAAAATACCGGCACTTGTTTGATCAAGTCGCTTTTGCAGAGGAGATAATCGTTATTCATGAGGCCGGCGAAAGCAAATTGATCGACGCGATGAATCGTATCGTGGCCGATTTTCCGAGCACCAAACTATCCAGCCTGCCGCAGCATTTGCCTAGCGGCAGCATCATTGAATTATCGATCCGTGGCGACCCGGTTGCAGTGCCGATTGCGATGCGGCAAATGCAACAAGAAGTTCACAATCTTGGTTTCAAATTTGACGTAAAGTAGTTTTTTTAAACGCAAAGGAGAAGCGGATGGGATTGCTCGATGGATTGCTGGGTAGCTTGACGGGTGGTGGCAATACTAGTGGTAGCGGCGGGTCCAACCCGTTATTGCAAATTGCGATGCAGATGCTGGCCAATAGAGGCGGCGGTGGCGCGGGTGGCGGCACACTGGATAGCATGGGCGGCCTAAGCGGGATCGTCAGTGCTTTTCAGCAGGGCGGCCTCGGTCATCTCGCTGATTCGTGGGTCGGCACCGGTGATAACCTGCCAGTGAGTGGCGATCAACTTTCACAGATTTTAGGCTCAGACAAAATTGGCCAGATTGCCAATCAACTTGGCATGTCTCAAGGCGATGCGGCCGGTGGATTGGCGAAAATACTGCCCGACCTCATCAATCACGTGACACCAAACGGCCAGATGCCAGCCAGTAACAATATAGTGGCTGATGCACTCTCGATGTTCCTGAGAAAGTAACCGCACCAACATCATCGGCCTGACACCCGCGCTGGGCGTGGCGTTCAGGCCGATTCCATTTTCGGGACGCTAACTAACGCTGTTTGATTGACTCGGTGGTCGCTGCTGCCGCTGTTGGTGGCAACGGCTGTGGTTTGATTTCGTCAGGTTCCGCGAACGCAACCATGGCAATGTTGATGGTGACATCGTCGCCAACCGAATGCGACCACGATTTCATGCCGAATGCAGAACGCTTCACGGTTAACGTGGCCTCTGCGCGGCAGACTGCTGGCGCGGCGGGCGTGGATGCAGATGCAGGCTTGCAGACCGCATGATGGATCGCGAGTGCTACCGGCTGCGTATTGCCCGTCAGCGTCAACATCCCCTCGATCAAATGCAGGCGTGAGCCTTCAAAAACAAAACGCGACGATTTGAATGCAATGCGCGGATATTTGTCAACGTTGAAAAAATCCGGGCCGCGCGCCGCCGCACTGGCGCGCGCCGAACTGGCCTCGACCGAAGTAGTATCGATCAACACTTCGATACTGCCCACCTTGCTGGCAGAATCAAAATGCATGCCGCCGGTAGTGTGTTTGAAATGGCCGCGAACGGGAATAATGCCGAACAGCCAGACCTCAAAACTGGACGTCGTCTCTTTGGGGTCGAGGCGATAGTTGGTTGCACCCACGCCGCCGGATTGAAGCGCTAACAAGGCAAATATCGTCCCGCATACCACGTCACGCATCGCCATCGTTGAAGATCTCCGCATTGCGCTGCCACTGCTGAATTGTGCGTCGGTCTTTTTTAGTCGGCCGACCGCGAAATAACGGGGGCGGCATCTCGCGCAATTCTGCGACGACCTTGTCGCGCGCCAGAATGCTGGCGGCCGATTCCTCAAAAAGCGTTTGTGCAATCGTTGCCGAGCCACGTTTGTCGGCAACCGCTTTGACGACCAATTGATATTCCAAAGGCGGCTTACGTACCAGCAATCGATCCCCGGGCTTGATGTTTTTTGATGGCTTCACGCGTTCGCCATTCACTTCCAGACGGCCCGCGTTGATCGCATCAATGGCGATTTGACGTGTTTTGAAAAAGCGCGCGGCCCAAAGCCATTTATCCAGCCGTGCGCCGACACCCGCATCAATCTCTTTACTCACAGAAATTCAGCGCGCCCTGCCGCTCAATTTCACCGACGCAATATTCATCGGTAACCCCGTGCCGGTGTCGTACTCGGCCCCGGCCAGCACGCCGATCTTTGCGATTTCTTCCGCCGTCTTACGGCCTTTGAATACGGCAAACATGGCACCGAGCGCAAAATCGCGGCCCGACCCGATCGACCAGAACATATCGAACTCGAACACTTCGCGCATCGAATAAACGCCGTAGATACCGCTGGAATTGACGACCAGTGCGGTAAGTTGTGACGACTCATAGGGGTCGTCGTCCTCTTCCTTCGGGTTCAGAAAGGCTTCCTCCTTGAGAATCGGATGAATTTTTCGAAAGCTTTCGTAAATTTCCTCACGGCCTTGAAATTTGAATTCTGGATGCTTTTTAAGCAGCGTTTCGAGCACCAGTTGGTGCGCCGCACTGCCAGCGATGCCGAAATAATTGTCACCGTGCTTGAGCAGTTTTTCCGGAGCTGCATCGTGCACGCTGGCCAGACGGGTGGACCCAAATGTCGTGAGCGTATCGCCCGCAATCACGGCCACTCCGTTTTTCTTCACCACCACGATGGTCGTCATCACATTCTCCTTTTTTGCACTGGTGTCACAGATTTTTCTTGAGTCTCATTTTAAGGAAATCCCGGCACCGAAACCGCCGTCCGTCGTTGACTTCGCGGCACCGGTTCGGCACACTCGATTGCGTGCAACAATATTGGTTTGGGGACACGGAATTAACCATCCGTGATAGCAATTAACACACAATCTCAGGGACTTAACATGAATTTTTCCGCGCAGCTTAAAGTCAACGTCGGTGTCAGCGTCCGCTTGATTGCCCTATCCGGTTTGGCCAGTCTGGTTTTATTGAGTTCCGCCACAAACGCCAAAACCTTCCGCTGGGCCAGCGCCGGCGACATTCTGACGATGGACCCCCATTCGCAAAACGAGGGCCTGAACAACCCCATGAACGGCCACGTGTATGAACCGCTGCTCACGCGTGATGAAAAAATGGCGCTTGAAGCCTGTCTGGCTGTGTCATGGCAACAGCTTGACCCCAGCACCATGCGCTTCAAGCTGCGCGATAAAGTTACTTTCCACGACGGCGCAGCTTTTACAGCAGACGATGTGGTGTTCTCGATTACGCGGGCGATGGATAAAACCTCAGACTACAAAGCCTACATTCAGGGCATCAAGGAAGTCCGCAAAGTAGACAACCTTACTGTCGACATCGTTAGCACCGGCCCGAATCCGACCTTGCTCGATCAACTTACCCAGTTACGCATGATGAACAAAGCGTGGGCGACAAAATTCAACGTACTGCGTCCAACCGATTTTAAAAACAAGGAAGAGTCATGGGCGGTGCGCAATGCGAACGGCACCGGCGCATATATTCTGAAAGCGCGTGAACCTGACGTGAAAACCGTGTTTGTGGCCAATTCAAACTGGTGGGGCAAGCGCGGCAATGTGGATGAAGTTATCTACACGCCGATCAAATCCGACGCGACCCGTGTTGCCGCTCTGATATCCGGTGAGGTCGATCTGATCCTTGACCCCCCAGTACAGGACGTGGCCAAGCTCTCCCAAAACAAGGGCCTCAAAATAGTTGAGGGCAACGAAAACCGCACAATCTTTGTCAATTTCGATCAAGGCCGCGACGAGTTACTCTACGGTAGCAAAGGCAAGAATCCGTTCAAGGACTTGCGCGTGCGTCAGGCGATGTTGCTGACCATTGATGTTCAGGCCATCCACAAAACGGTGATGCGCAGCTCGTCGCTGCCGACCATGTCGATGATCGCGCCGCAGGTGCGCGGCTATTCGAAAGATCTGGAAAAGCGTCCGGCAGTGGACATCGACAAGGCAAAAAAATTGATGGCTGAGGCGGGCCTTGCCAGTGGATTTGATGTGACCTTCGATTGCCCGAATGATCGCTATAAGAATGACGAAAAAATCTGTACCGCAATCGCCGGCATGTTGTCCAAAATCGGCATCCGCGTCAAACTCAATTCGATGCCGAAAGCGGCGTACTTCCCCAAGATACAAAAGAGCGACACCAGCATGTTTCTCTATGGCTGGGGAGTGCCGACGTTTGATTCTCTGTACACCTTGCAGGAAATCATTCGCACCAAAGGCATCGGTGCCGACGGCGCAAATAATTATTCTGGCTACTCCAATCCCAAAGCAGATGCAGTTATCGAGAAGCTGAAAACAGAGATCGACTTCAAAAAGCGCACCGAGCTCACGAGGGAAGTGTTGTTAATTGATCAGGCCGATGTCGGACATATTCCGCTGCACCATCAGATGATTCCGTGGGCGATGCGAAAAAGCGTGAACGTGGCGCATCGGGCGGATAACGGACTTTATGCGATGTCGGTGGTGATCAAGTAGTGTGATCTACCGGTACAGAGCGGTAGATTGCATATGTTGGATTCGTCGTCCCCGCGCAGGCGGCGATCTAGCGACTTTCTCGGCACACGCCACTAGATTCCCGCCTGCGCGGGAATGACGAAATAGCGGATGTGGAACATTCTAAAATTGAAACTGGTTTCACCCTTGTTGGTGTTGTTCCTTATCGCAGCATTCATCAGCAACACCTCCGCCAAAACCCTGCGCTATGCCACGCAGGACGAGCCACAAACCCTGGACCCGCATTCGGCGAGTCTTGCGGTCACAACGCGCCTGCTCTCGAATATTTACGAAGGCCTGGTCGGACGCGACAAGAGTTTCAAGCTGGTGCCGTGGCTTGCGGTCTCGTGGTCGCAGCCGGATGCGCTTACGTGGCGCTTCAAACTGCGCCCGAATGTGAAATTTCACGATGGCGCATCGCTCACGGCTGACGATGTGGTGTTCTCAGTTGATCGCGCACTCTCCGCCAATTCGCAATTCAAATCGACAGTGCAAGGTGTGGCCAGGGCAAGGAAGGTTGACGAGCTGACCGTTGACCTCATCATGCGCGAACCAAACCCGGTCTTGTTGAATCACTTGTTCGGATTTCGCATCATGAACAAGGCGTGGGCAATCAAAAACAATTCAGTCAACCCGCAAAACTACACCGACAAAGAGGATACGTTTTCTTCGCGCAACGCCAATGGCACCGGCCCGTTTATGCTGAAGGAACGTCAGACAGATGTGCGGACAGTGCTGGTCGCGCATCCCAACTGGTGGAATAAGGGCAGCCCAGAGAAAGGCAATGTGACAGAGGTGATATTGCTGCCGATCAAATCGAATGCCACCCGCGCGGCGGCGCTGCTGTCAGGGGAAGTGGATTTCGTGAACGACCCGCCGCCGCAAGATATCGCGCGGCTCAAGTCGGTAGCCGATGTCAAAATTCTCGAAGGCTTGGAGGCGCGGGTGCAGTTTCTGATGTTCGACACGCATCGCGATGAACTGCTCTACTCAAATATCAAGGGGAAGAATCCGTTCAAGGATGCGCGCGTTCGTCAGGCAATCGCTCACGCGATCGATATTCAGGCGATCAAATCCAAGGTGATGCGCAACCTGTCGCTACCGATCGGTGCGATTATCACTTCAACCGATCAGGGCTATTCGAAAGACGCTGATAAACGCCTGCCGCTTGATCGCGACAAAGCCAAAAAATTGCTCGCGGAGGCCGGCTACGCGAACGGCTTTGCCGTCACGCTCGATTGCGGCAACAACCAACCCGCCGCCGATATTTGTCAGGCGATCTCGCCGATGTTGGCGCAGATCGGCATCACCGTGACGCCTAATATCGTTCCCACGTCGAACTACTTCTCCAAACTGCAAAAATTCGACACCAGTTTCTATTTGCTGAGCTATGGTACGCCGACGTCAGACGCGCTTTCAACACTGCAATACCTGTTGCGCACAAATGACGGTCGCAGCACCGGCAATGGCGACGGAAATTATGGCCGCTACTCAAATCCTAAATTAGATCAACTGGTCGATGCCTTCAGGGTGGAGCCCGACATGAAAAAGCGTGACGTATTGATTCGCGACGCGCTGCTGCTGTTGAATACTGAATTGCCCGCGGTGCCTTTGCATCAGGCGATCATCCCGTGGGCCATGCGCAAGAACGTCACCGCTGTCTTCCCGCCCAATAGCGTGCCGTATTTTTTTCGCTTTAATATCCAATGATCGATTACGCGAGCGAACAATGCAGAACGCCATTTGACGGGCATTTTCAGGCATTTTTAGCCTGCGAGCCTCGCCGGCGCTAGTGTTTCACATTTAACATGCAGGGCAATCATCGCCATCGGTCTGACTTGAAACCGTAAAAAAGCTATAATTCGCCGCTGCCCGTCGAGGCGACTCGATGGGCAATTTTATGTCCGGGGCTGATTTCTCCCGAGCACTTTCCTGAACTTTTCCCGCATGCGGCCATAAGCTGCCAG
>JANNRY010000124.1:0-1871 GCA_031401935.1 Betaproteobacteria bacterium
AGGAAAGAAACCAGCCACAAAGTAAATCCGGCGACGTTGTTGCTGTCGCCGTTTGGGTCAGAACTTCAGTGTGACGGACGCCTTGACAATACGCGGATCGCCATAGAAGGTCGTGATGGAGTTGGAGAAAGCGCCGAACGCGTAACCGGCCACCTTGTAACGCTTGTCCGTCAAATTGCGTCCATTCAGGGCGACCTGCAATTTGCTGTCCTTGCTGGTCCACACGAGACCAGCATCCCACAACGTATAACTTCCTTCCACCAACTGGATGTTTTGGGACACGGCAGCGTCCAGGTTAGCCGCGCCGCTCAGGCGCACGAATTCAAACTGATTCACCTTGTCCCGATAGGACAAACTGTTGGACAACGCGAATCCACCTGCTCGGCCGAAGATTGTCATTGGCCATTCGTACGTCGCCGTGATGCTGGCTGTCTTTTTCGGCGTATTCTGGAATTCTGCCGCGCCTGCAACGTTAATGAGGGCTGCTGCAGCTCCAGTAAGGCCATTGGCGACGATCCATTCCTTGTATTTGGCATCGATAAAACCGACCATGCCGCTTAATGTGAATGAATCGGTCACACGCGCAAGCGCCTCCAGTTCGAATCCCGAGATCTCGGCCTTGCCGGCGTTGGTCACATTGCCAGCGAAACCAATGACGGCACCGGCGGCGTTAAAAGTCGGCACTGAACCGGGAATCTGGACGTTTGAATAGTCGGTGTAAAACATCGCCGCGTTGGTCTGAACCCGACCGTTGTTAAACGCAGACTTCAGGCCCATCTCATAGGTCTTGACCTCTTCTGGCTTGACGCCTTTGCGTTTTTCAAGCGATAACGCGCTGGTTGGGGCGCCTCCTAGGTTCATGCGTGGATCGAAGAATCCGCCCTTGAACCCTTCTGAGTAGGACGCATAAAGATTGTGTTCGGGCGCAAACTTCCAGCCGAAGCCGATCTTGGGCGTGAACTTCGTATCAGTACGATTAAGGTCACTCTTTCCCAAATCGGTATTCGTAACAATCAGGGGGGCCGCAGGGTTGCCAAGCGTTGGTGATCCTGTCAGTCCAAGATAGGTTTTTGCGGCGATCTCGGCACGGCGCTCGTCGTTCGTATAGCGTCCGCCAAGATTGATATTGAATGTATCGGTAACGCTGTAGCTCACATCCGCAAACGCCGCCCAGGTTTTGGTATCGATGTCGTCGCGCGTGTAAAGGGAAACGCCACCTGCGCCAAACAGCACATCAAACTCGTTGAACGCGTTTGCTTTCATGTAGTAGACACCAGCAACGCCTTGCCACTTCGTTCCTGTGTACGTGAACTGGAATTCTTGACTGAGCTGCTTATTCTTATAGATAGCAGGCGCTTCGAACAATGGCGTATTGAGCGAGTCGAAATCGATTGGTGCGAAGGATTTGTCGCGGCGGGCGGCAGAAATAGACTTGAACGACAGGTCCGGATTAATCGTCCAGTCCACTAGCAGGGATTCGCCGCTGGTCGTGACCTTTTGCGTGTTGCCGAGCACGGAATAGAGGTTGGCGCGCGTGTCGTATTTGCCTTCCAGCGGCGGTAAATTACCCGGTGCCGGGCTAGGCGTCAGGCGATAGCCTTGTTTGGGCAGCGAGTCATCCACCGTGCGATCTGCGGAAAAGCGGATGAAGAGCGAGCTGTTCGGCGTGAATTCAGCGCTGACGCGACCTGCCAGAACTTCCTTGTTGTAGTTGTCGTTACCATTGACGACATTCTTGCCAAAACCGTCCCGATTGAATGAGGCAATGGTTCCGCCAATTCTGAACGTGTCAGATACCGGCACGCTACCTTTGACGACCAGGTCCTTTTCGCTATAGCTACCGAACGTCGCCTTAACACTCAATTCTGGCT
>JANNRY010000125.1:0-5330 GCA_031401935.1 Betaproteobacteria bacterium
AATTGCGGTCGCGACAACTGCCACGGGTCGAGGCCATCGATCATCACGTTGCCAACGGTCGGCTGAAGGGCGCAGGCAAGCGCGCTGAGTAGCGTGGTCTTACCTGCACCGGACGGCCCGATGATGGCAACCTGCTCGCCCGAAGCGATGTCAACGGAGGCATCGCTAAGGGCCGCAGGTGTCCCCACGCGCGCCGCAGGATGGCGCGCGCTAAGTTGCCTGGTTTGGAGCTTCAACGACTAAAAGCCGCGACGCGTTACAGCAAACCTGCGCTGCGTGCTGCCGTCTCGATACCTTTGTAATTTCCCGCATCGGTGGGGATATAGCGGGTGGCGCGATTGAGTTTGAGAATTTCAGCACCTTCTGGCGTGGCGGGATCAATATCGAGCAGCGCCTTGGTTACTTTTGCACGCATATCCGCTGGCATGTCGGCATGCACCGCCCAGTTGTAATTGTAAAAGCCAGGCGTGGTGAAGAAAACATCAACGGCTTTGGTGTCGACCTTATTCTCACTGACAAACTTTTTCCAAACGGTAATATCGAGCGCCGCCGCATCGACCTTGCCGCTCACCACGGAGGCAATCGTTGCATCGTGTGCACCCGAATAGGCGACACGTTTGAAGTCTTTTTCAGGGTCAATCTTGGCTTGCAGCAGGAAGCTGCGCGGCATCAGGTGGCCAGACGTGGAAGACTGGGAGCCAAAGGAGACTTGCTTGCCTTTCAGGTCTTCCAGTTTTTTGATGCCAGAGTCAGTTTTGCTGATGAAAACAGACTGAAATTTTGTGTCTTCCTCGCGCTGGGCGATGGGGATGACCTTGCCATTGGAACGTATGCTTGCCTGCACAAATGTGAATCCGCCAAACCAGACCAGTTCAACTTTCTTGTTCACCATCGCTTCGACGGCTGCCGGGTAATCGGTGACCGGCGTAAATTCAACTTTGACACCGAGTTTCTACTCAAGATACTGCGCAAGTGGCGTGAATTTGCGCATCTGTTCGGTTGCCGCTTCTTCGGGAATGGTGGTGACGCGAAATGTCTGTTGCGCATGTGCAGCGGAGCACATGGCAAAAAATACACAGGTGAAAAGCGATTTCAATGTACGTGATGAAGACAGGCTAATCATGGCAAACTCCATAAAGTAGATAGGTAAGAAAATGGTTTTAAAATCTTCGCCTGCAGCAGGATGGCCGACAGGCAATCCGACCGCATGCACAATCCAAGCAAACAGTCGGTGAAATGAATAAACCCGAATTCAAAGCGACGCAAATTCAAGCCGACCGTGGCTTTCGTATTATCAACCAACTGCACGTTAATCGCGAGCGTGAACGTGCACAATTGATAGCGGGCCTGCGCGCTTCGCCAGCGCATATTGAACCGAAATACTTTTATGACGAATTGGGTTGCACGTTGTACGCGGCTATATGCCAATTGGATGAGTATTACCCGACGCGAACCGAGCGCGCTATCTTCCAGCAATACCGCAATGAGATCAGCGCAAAGATTGGCGAGCGCGGTCGTTGTGGCACCTTCGTCGATCTCGGTGCGGGCGACTGCGCTAAGGCAATGGCATGGCTGCCATTCATTCAGCCACAACGCTACCTGGCGGTTGACATTGCCGGCCCGTCGTTGGAAACCGCGTTGGACAATATGGCGACTGAATTCCCTGAAACCGAAATGGTCGGGCTGGTCACGGATTTTTCGCTTGAACTTGACATCCCTGCCGACTTGCTGCTTGAACGCACCACGTTATTTTATCCAGGCTCAAGCATTGGCAATTTCACACCGGCAAACGCCACACAGTTTCTGGCGCAAATGCGACGTCACACCAACGGTGGCGGGCTGCTCATTGGCGTGGACGCCAAGAAAGATAAACGCCGCCTCGATGCCGCCTATGCCGATGCGCTTGGCGTCACGGCCGCCTTTAATCTCAATGCCTTGCGACACATTAATCGTGTGATTGCGTCCGATTTTGATGAAGCGCAGTGGCGTCATGTGGGTGCATACAACGAACAGCTTGGACGTGTGGAAATGTATCTGGAATCTATCGTCGATCAAAACGTGACCATTGACGGGAACGCGCGCGGCTTTGCAAAAGGTGAACGGATTCACTCAGAAAATTCGTACAAATACACACAGGCCGAGTTTGATTCGTTGCTTCGCGAGGTCGGGTTCTCTGACATCAGCGTGTGGACTGACAGCGAGCAAGCGTTCTGGGTTTTTTATGCACGTTGATTCGCTGGCGTTTCCTACGATTACGGCAGCCGCCCTTCAAAAAGATAGCGACTTCCCGGCATAGTTGTGCGTACGGAATAGTCTGCGCAAAGCTCGGCGAGTAAGGTCCACGGCCGATCAAAGCTATCGAAATTGGTGATGGTCATTTGATGCGTTTTCCGTAGGTACCAGTTACCGATAAAGAACCACGATGGAAATAATTTGGTACTGACAGCGACGATGCGTGTCCCGGATTTTGCTTGTCTGAAAATATTTTCCAAGGACGTGCGCGAACGAATCAGATCGTGCGTGTAGCTGAACAGGATCACGTCCGGCGAACGGTCAAGGTCAACCGTTTCACCACAAGCATGATGCAACGTGACGTTTGCAAGCGCCTGGCCAGCCACCCGCGCACGGGCAAGTGCGAGCATATCGGGGCAAGGCTCAAAACCAATGACGTGCCCGGTTCCGCCGACGCCGGAAGAGAGCATGGGTAAACACCAACCGGTTCCGCAGCCGGCGTCGAGCACGGTTTCACCCGGCTGAAGGCGCAGCGCTTCGATGGCGCGTTTGCGAATACCGGTAATGAATTTTGTTTCATCGTCGTATCTGGGCGCAAGCGCCGCATACAGACGGGATGCATCGGCGACCTGCGCGCTCATCAGGCGTCGCGCGCGAGGCGAAGACCAGAAAATTGCCAGCGCGCTTCTGGCGGAAAAAAGTTACGGTAGGTGGGGCGAATGTGCTGTTGGGGTGTTGCACACGAGCCACCGCGGAGTACAAACTGATTGCACATAAATTTGCCGTTGTATTCGCCAACTGCACCTTCGACCGCGCGATAACGCGGGTAGGGCAGGTAGGCGCTTTGCGTCCACTCCCAGACATCGCCAAAAAGCTGCGCTGGATGCGAGGAATACTTTTCATCGCGCAATGCGAGCGGGTGCAATGCACGACTCTCCAGAAAATTACCTTCAATTTCGGCTTCGCCAGCCGCATGTTCCCACTCGGCTTCACGCGGCAACCTTGCGCCTTTCAGATGTGATTGTGTGGAAGCCCATCGCGCGAGAGCATCGGCCTCGAAGTAATTGATATGGCAGATTGGCGTGTGCGTATCGATGGGCACCATTCCGTGCAAGGTATAAGTGTGCCATTGGCCATCTCGCTGCTCCCAGTAGAGCGGTGCCGCAACATGATTGGCCTGCACCCAATCCCAGCCCAACGAGAGCCACAATTCCGGTCGCGTGTAGCCGTGATCGGCAATGAAGGCGGCGAAGTCGCCATGCGTCACCGGATACGATGCGAGCTCAAATGGCTCAAGAAATACTTGGTGCCGCGGGCCTTCATTGTCGAAAGCAAAAGCCGAGGCCTCCGTGTCAACGTCGTGACCGATGGAAACCATGCCGCCCCGATAATTCACCCAGCGCGGTTTGCGTCCCTGAATCGTAGTTAGCGGCCAACGGTCCTGATAGGCGGGTTTCAACGGGTTTTTCGACAACAGGTGTTTGAGATCGGTAAGGATGAGTTCCTGATGCTGCTCTTCGTGGTTGCAACCGAGCCACATCAATGCCGCAAATTTTGGATCAACCGTCTCGATCGCGGGAAGCACAGCGTTGATTCTGGCGCTTACATCGCGCCGGTAGCCGAGTACTGCGGCCAGATTCGGACGCGAAATCAGACCGCGTTCGGCACGGGGATGTTTATCGCCGACGGCGTTGTAGTAGGAATTGAATAACACCCGAAAAGTGGGATCGAATGGCTTGAAGACGGGCTCGATGTGTTCAAGAATAAACGTTTCAAAAAACCAGCTCGTATGCGCTAGATGCCACTTTGTTGGGCTCGCATCAGGCATCGATTGGAGGCTGGCGTCTTCACTCGAAAGCGGTGCCGCGAGCGATTCAGTCGTCGCGCGTACCAGTTCAAAGCGCGTGGCAAGTGCGCTACGGTTGGCTTGATCTGGAGATGTCGCGGTCGGGATGTGTGAAGTCACGATTACTCCTGAGGCGTGTTATCGATGCTGCACCACTGCTGTGAGGCGAACGATCCGCTGTCGCCTTACCAAAAGCTGTCGAGAAGGCCAATATTTAAAAACTCAAGCATTGGTGCGGTTCCTGGGTAATAAACTCTCTGAAAGCCACGCCAGTACTAGAGATTGCCTTTTCGGTAGGCGCAATTACTTCACCATCACTTGCGGTTTGCCCGATGTCATTTCCCCGATCACCGTCGCGCTGTCGAATCCTTCAGCCTTGAAAATAGCCAGTACCGCATCTACCGCTGCGGGGTCGCAGGCGACCAGCAAGCCACCAGATGTCTGCGGATCGGTCAGCAGATTTCGTTCGACATCACCAAGGTTTGTCGCGATAGAGATATCGCTGCCATAGCCAGCCCAATTGCGTTCCGACGCGCCCGTGACAAATCCCTGTTTGGCCAAATCGAGTACGTTGGCGATGATTGGCAAGGTGGCGAAATCAATGGTCGCGCCGAGTTTGGAGCCACGGCAGATTTCCAGCAGATGTCCGGCCAATCCAAATCCGGTGACGTCCGTGAGGGCATTGACGCCGTCGAGTTGGCCTAGCTTGATGCCGGGTGTGTTGAGTTTGGTGGTTGATGCAATCATGGCTGCGTAGCCTGTGGCGTCCAGTTTTTCTTTTTTAAGCGCCGCGCTGAGAATGCCGACGCCCAACGGTTTGCCGAGGATCAATTTGTCGCCCGGCTTGGCACCGGCATTGCGTTTCAGATTTTTCGGATTGACGATACCAATGGCCACCAGCCCGTAGATAGGTTCGACCGAGTCGATTGTGTGGCCGCCTGCAATCGGGATACCTGCCGCTTTGCAAATCGCTTCACCGCCGTCAAGTATTTGCTTGATGGTCGCAAGTGGCAGCGTATTGATCGGCATGCCCACTAGCGCCAAAGCGAACCGTGGCGTACCGGACCCAACCACAACTTACCAAGACCCATCCAACCGGTGCATATCGCGCCCCGTCCGAACTCAACGCACCAGAGCCGACCTATCCACAGCTAAAAGCGGCTGGGCGCTGCCAGCGCGACTGTGGCGCAACCAGTCACCTTCGACTGGAGCGACGTGGCCAGCGCGGTGAGCTACGAGATTCAGATCGACA
>JANNRY010000126.1:0-9852 GCA_031401935.1 Betaproteobacteria bacterium
CGCTCGCGATGGCGCGCGAACTTGGCGACAAACGTGAAATCTATGCCGCCCTTTGTGTGTTGGCCCAACTGCTTCGCGTTGAAGGCGAACTGGACGCCGCTGAACCGCTTTATGAAACCGGTTTGGCGCTGGCGCGCGAACTACAAGACCGCGAAAGCATCGCGATTGTTTCGCTCAATCTGGCGATGGTGTCCATTGAACGTGGGGCTGCGGATCGTTCATTGCCGATGCTGCGCGAGGCACTCGCGATTACGGATGAGCTCGGCTCCAGACGGATGGGACAATGCGTTCTGGAAGTGTCCGCCGGCCTGGCGGTGCTATGCAAAGAGTGGGAAACAGCCGCGCGATTTTTTGGTGCCGCAGAAGCATTGGCTGACCAAACCGGACTACACCGCGATCCCGCGGATGAGGCGTTTTTGGTGCCGCGTATCGCCATGGCATGTGAAGCGCTGACGACGGCGGTGTTTACTTCTGCCGGGAGTACGGGCCGCGCGCTCAGCTATCAGGAGGCGATAGATGGCGCGCGCGCGTGGCTGGAAAATTTCGCTCCAGCACGTTGACAGCCAGCTAGTCGCTAGTCATTTACGATGACAGGATCAAGCGGCGCAATCGCAGGCGAACCTTCCAACCTGACGGTATATTTGAATTTCCCCGGTTTGGTGTGGCGGTTCAAACAAGAAAAACTGAGCCCGTCTTGCGCCGGACGGCAATCGACAATTTCCTCGCCCGCATCTTTGATGACGACACCGTCTTTGGGAAATTTGTATTTGGAATCGACCGGTAATTTCCAAGCGATCCTGACATTCTGCACGCCTCTCGCAAAATAGATCGGCTCCTGATCAACCACAATTTGCTTGCCATCGACGATGGTTACGCTCGTGACCAGCGGATCCACTTTTACCGCATACGAATGATGCGATGCGCAGGCTGTCAATATGAGGCTGCTTAAAACCGCGACGAGTAATGTTTTTTTCATTTTGCTATTCCTGTCTTCCGAGTGAATGAAATTGCTGTTTCTCCGTGCTGCTTCTCCGCAGATGATGATGCCTCATTCAAATCAGATTGCCAACCGCCTGAAACACAACATCAAGTCATCGTTAAGCGCACGCTGCCAACGCGTGCAAAACCACGAACACTAGCATTGGCGGGCTTTTACGAGCATAAATGCCTCATAAGCCGCGTCCATACTTGATCTACATATTTTGCTTCGCCTTAAGCAATTGTAGTCGTCTTCAGCTCAGTAAAAAAAGCAACCGCCTCCGCCTCCACCCGCGTCCGTTTCATCGGCGGCAAACTCTGCCAGATGCGTTTCCCGTACGGTTTCTCCACCAGTCGCGGATCGCAGATCATCAGCACGCCACGGTCCGTCTCGTCACGGATCAAACGCCCCGCACCTTGCTTTAATGTGATCGCCGCGTGCGGCACTTGATATTGCATAAAGGCATTGCCGCCGGATTGATTGATCGCGTCGATGCGCGCGGCGAGTACTGGATCACCGGGCGGCGCAAAGGGAAGTTTGTCGATCACCACGAGTGATAGCGCTTCACCTTTCACATCGACGCCTTCCCAAAACGACTGGCTGGCGACCAGCACGGCGTTGCCAAGTTTACGAAATCGCTCCAGCAATTCGTTGCGCGTGCCCTCGCCTTGCACCAGCAGTGGGAATGTCCAGCCTCTTTTTTCGGCGTGCACTTTTAAGGATTCATACGCTCGGTCCATCGCCTTTAGTGACGTGAACAACAGGAAGGCGCGTCCGGCGGCGGCTTCGATCAATGGCAGCGCATTGGATACAACCGCCTCGGTATGTTCAAACGTATTTGGCGCGGGCATATTGTCGGGCACGTACAGCAAGGCTTGATTGGGATAATCGAACGGGGACGCCCAGAATGCGGTTTCGACGCTACGTTCGGCAAAGGCGTCATCGTCAAAATCATCGGCAGGCTGATCGTTCGTCAGCCCCATTTCGGTTTGGTAATGCGAAAATTCGCCCTTGACGGCGAGCGTGGCCGACGTAAAAATCCACGCGCGTTTTTGGCCGAATACCTGGCTCTTGAAAATATTGGCAATCGATAGCGGCGTCAGATGCAGCGCCAGCGAATGTCCGAATACTTCCGCCCAGCGCACATAACCTTCAATGTTTGGATCCTGCCAGCGCGCCATGCGATTGGCGAATTCATCCGCACGTTCGAGGCAATTAGCCAGTTCCTGTGCGCGGTCAGACTGGCTTTCCAGCATTTCGCGCAACTCGGCGATTTTTTCTTGCGCGTCGGCAAAGGCTTCAGTAAAACCTTCGCGCGAAGTGATCGCTTTGCCCGGCATGCGGCTGTTGTCTTCATGCATTACCAAGCGTAAATCGCGCGCGGCTTTATCAAGTGCACCGGCGGATTCCTGCAAATCCTTGAAGTCACCGGCGTGCTCAACACCCGCCAGACGCGTGTCCCGAGCGAGTTCGATCAATTGTGAAGTGGTGACGACCTCGCCGAAAAACATCGTCGCCGTTTCCGGCAACTGGTGTGCCTCATCGAAAATAACGGTGTTGCATGCGGGCAATAAATCCTGCGCGCCATCGTCCTTTAGTACCAGATCAGCGAAAAATAAATGGTGATTCACGACCACCACTTCAGCTTCCATCGCGGCCTTGCGTGCCTTCATGACGAAACAATCGGTGTACTGCGCACATTGCGAGCCGAGACAATTCTCCCGCGTTGAAACCGCTGCAGGCCATGCGCTGGATCGTTCCGAAACATCTGGCAACTCCGCCTTGTCGCCAGTGCCGCCACCGCTAAGGCAACGATCCGCGAAACGACGAATGACATGGATATGTTTTGTATCCTCGCGACTGAGGAAACGCCCATCGGCGATGGCGCTATCGAGATGATGCAGGCAAACATAATTCGCGCGGCCCTTTAGCAAGGCTGTGGAGACGGGGATGCCCAGCGCCTTGATCACGGTGGGAATATCGCGGCGAAAAAGTTGATCTTGCAGGTTCTTGGTGCCGGTGGAAATGATGACCTTGCCGCCGGATTGCAACGCGGGAACGAGATAGGCGTACGTCTTGCCGGTGCCGGTGCCCGCCTCGGCCACCAACACGCCGGCGCGCTTGATGGCGGAATCAATTTTTTCCGCCATTTCAATCTGGCTCAGGCGGTGACGGAATCCATCAATATTTTTGGCGAGCGGCCCGTCCGGGCCAAAGATGACGCTGATTTCTGACATGGCCGAATGATACCGTGCTGCGACTCATTGCTCGTTCGCGACAACTCAAAAATAGTCCTATCATTTCGAGCGAAGCGAGAAATCTGCTGTTGTTTTGTTGCGCAAAAGCAGATTTCTCACCCGATGTGGCCGGGTTCGAAATGACAATTTCGCCAGCTTTCAAGCACGCCCGAAAATGATCTTCTCCTTGGTGAGCAGCTTTGAAATCAGTACTACCGCAATCACCGAAATTGTGGTGTTGATGGCAAACGGCAGCATGTAGTGCAAGGCGGTCACGTTTTCACCACGCAGGATGCGCGTAATCACCATCAACTGTCCTAGCATCGGTACGAATAACTGCCAGGTCGCATCCTTGAATTGCCCCAACATGCCGATGGCGGGGGCCATCGAAACGGCCATAATGAGATACGACACATACGTCTGCGCCTCTTTGTAGGTACGCCCATAGGTGGCGATCAACATTTGCAGCGCACCCATAGCCGGCGCGAATGAGAACATCGTGATCGCGAAACCCAGATATTGCGCCGCACTGATCGACAGCACGCTCGCCAGTTTTGGCAGCGGCACGAAATTCAAGGTCAATGCAAACCCACACATCGTAAGTGCGGCGACCGTCAGACCATAAATGGCGACTGCCAGCCATTTTCCGGTCACCAATCCTGCGCGCGATATCGGATTCATGAGCAACGGCTCCAAAGAGCCGCGTTCACGTTCGCCAGCGGTGACATCGATGGCAATCGCCGTGACACCACTGACGCAGCCGAGCAAAGTAATCCACGGAATGATGAATAGCAAACCTGCCGCCCGCTGTGCCGGTGTGCCCAGATTCACGTCCTGCACATCAACCGCCCGTGTGAGCTGTGGCGAGACACCGCGCTCGATAAGCCGCTGTGTGGTGACTTCGCTGTTGAAACTACGCATCAGCCGACGCAACACACCGATAGACGCGTTGCCAGAATCCTGGCGCGTGTCATCGAATACCAGCTCGACTTCAACTTTGCCGGCGTAAAATTTTTCCTGAAATTGTTTGGGAATGACCAGCACAGGTTCGTGTTTGCCGTCTTTGATCATGTCGCGAAAATCCGGATTAGGGTCCTTGATCGTCACGTCCTGCCGCGCAAAGAAATTGACGATTTGCGGGCTGTTTTCTTTGCCTTGCACAAACACTTCGCGCGCTTCGGCTTTCTTTTCGACGCTGGCTATGAATTGCGTTAGTCCGATCAGCAACAGTGGCCCCATTGCAATCGACAGAAAGAAAATCATCGCCGCAGTACGCCTATCGCGCAGATGATCGGTGAGTTCCTTTTTGCAAACGGTAATTACGGTCGCCCACATCATGCGGCCTCTTTGTGTGATGCGTCAGTGTTCGCCGCACCGGTTAGCGCAACAAAAGCATCCTCCAGATTCTGCTTGCCGCTCATTTCCATCAGCGCTCTGGTAGTTCCCTGCGCGGTGACGCGGCCGTGCGAAATGATGATGATCTCGTCGCATAAAGCAGCCACTTCCTGCATGACATGGCTGGAGAACATCACCGTTTGCCCGTCGGACTTCAAGCGCTTGATCAGTTCCCTAAGCGCGCGAGTGCTCATCACGTCGAGTCCATTGGTCGGTTCATCCAGAATCACATTGGCGGGTTCGTGAATCAACGCCCGCACGATGGCGACTTTCATTCGTTCGCCTTGCGAAAATCCTTCGGTACGACGATCCAGAATGTCCTTCATATCGAGCCACTCGACAAATCGCGCCAGCGTTCTCTCCGAGCGCGCGATATCAACGCCACGCAGTTCGGCGTAGTAGCGGATATTTTCACGTGCGGTCATGCGGGTGTAGACGCCCCGTGAATCCGTAAGCAGGCCGCAGGCACGGCGCGCGCCATCGGCATCATTTGCAACATCAACGTTATCGATCAATGCTGAACCGGAATCGATGCTGACAAGCGTGCCGATCATGCGAATGGTTGTGGTCTTGCCCGCGCCATTTGGGCCGAGCAAACCAGTAATGGCACCACTGCTAGCCGTGAACGACACGCCGTCCACGGCTTTAACATTACCGAAATGTTTACGGAGATCTTGTACGTTGATCATTTTTTATTTCCCTCTTTTTGCGCCGCTTGTTCCGCCGTATCCGTTTTATCCGTTTTCAATTTTTCCCGCATCGGCTCGAAAAATAGCGGGCGCGGCAGGCGTTCAAGGCATTTCGCATCCAAATCCGTCACGGAAGCGGTTTCGATAAACTTCTTGACCAGCTTCGGGCCACAACCGCGATTACTGACGCCGTGCCCCACATTGGGCGCAACGACGTGGAGCGCATTCGACAAACTTTTCTTCACTTCTTCGCCGTATTGCGGCGGCGTCACGGGATCAAGCGCACCTGAAAATATCAGCACCGGCGTTGACGACTTCACCGGCTGATCGAAATCCTTTGCCATCACTCCCTTGGGCCAGATTTCACATCCTTTCGCGAATTCATCGACAAACATTTGACCGTAGGGTTTCGGTTGCAATGAAGGCCCGCCGCCGCGCTTGATCCGCGGCACATCCTCGGCACACACGACCGAAAACCGCATGCCCATCGCGATCTTCTCCTCTGCGGAGTCACCGACTATCGCGCCCATCGCCATCAGCGGCGCATAGTCGCCCTGCTTTGCTTTAGCCAATGCCATGGGCAGCATTGCCGTCAACTCCGGCACGTACAAGGTCGAGAACACCGCGACCAGCAAGGTGTCGCGGGTCACGTTTACTTTACGGGAGATGCCTGTGACCGGGTCAGGAATACTCACGCTAGCGGGCTTTTTCGCAAGACTGTCGAGAAGTTCATCAACCGTGCCCTTCAACTCAGCATGACGCTTGCTGCACTGCGCTTCTTTCCCGCAGGCGATAAACATTTTGTCCAGCGCAGCACCGGCGTCGCGTGCAAAACTTTCGGGCAAGGCCAATGATGGCGGTGCAACACCATCGAGCGTCACAGTGCGCACGCGATTTTCATAGCGGCGCAAAAATTCCAACGCCGCACGCGTGCCGTAAGAGGCACCCCACAGATTGATGCGTTCATATCCCAATGCCTCGCGTACCTGATCGATGTCCGCCACCGCAATCGTGGTCGTGTATTGGGTGAGGTCCGCTTTCTGCTCCAGCTTGACGCGACAGGAGGTAATTTCCTTGCGGCTCAAAGTGTCCCGCTTGGCTGGATCCACCATTTCAGGTGAAGTCGCTTCCGGAAAGCTGCACGTCAAGCCGTTGGATTTTCCGGTTCCGCGTTGGTCGATGAGGACAATGTCGCGTTTCCCGTTCAACCCACCGAGGATCGCCAGCGCCTCACGCGCGAGATCGGTTGCCGCCTGGCCTGGGCCGCCAGCAAACAGGAATACAGGATCGGGTTCTTTGTTGCGTGCGCTGGCGGGGAGCACAACAATATTGAGCGCAATTTTTCGACCAGTAAGCGTCTCGCGATTTTCGAATACATCAAGCGTGCCGCATCTGACCTCGTTTTCTAAATAGGCCACACGACACGACTTCAGTTGCAAGGTAGCTACCTGTGCTGGCGGAGGTTTGTCGCCGCAAGCAACTAGCACCAACAGAGAGCTCACGAAACCCAAAGACAATTGGCTGGTTTTCATCAGAACATTTCACCTTCGTATCAGGAAGGCCGCACCTTACCGGCGCAACGATCAGATGTCAAAAAGGAGCCGACGAACACCCGTAAACCCGACACGAGATGCCTATAGTCCTAGAATCCTTAGTTGACCGCTAATCTCAGTCAATACGCGCTTGAATATGCAATTTACCGCCTTCTACACGTCCACCTTTCGGGTGAGTGCACTACGGGCGTGATTGCACGCTTCTTTGGCTCCCTGGCGGCGTTGCTGCTCCTGGCAGGGTGAAGCCTGCGTCGTCGTCGCGCCTTGCCAGAAAGCCACAGAAGCGCGCACTCACACCCGTCCAACTGAAGATTCTAGGATAATACGGTGATGAGCACGCCCACATCACCAACATCGCCGCCAACATTTCCCAAGCATGACCCCGCATCTCCGGCATTCTGGGATGCACGTTTTGATGCCGCATTCACGCCATGGGACCAGGGCGGCGTGCCGCTGTCCTTGATGAACTACGTTTCGCAATCTCAGGTGCCAAGGAAAGTGCTCATTCCTGGCTGCGGTGCCGCGCATGAGGTGCTTTTTTTTGCTGATCATGGCTGGGAAGTCGCCGCGATTGACTTTTCGCCTGCGGCAGTGATGCGGGCCAAACAATTGCTTGGTGAACTGGCCATCCACGTGCGGGAAGCGGACTTTTTTGGGGAGGCGTTAGGCCGCGAACGCTTTGACGCAATTTACGAACGCGCGTTTCTGTGTGCATTGCCACGCCACCTGTGGACAGCGTGGGCGGCTCGTGTTGCCGAGTTGATCGTTCCCGGCGGTCGACTTTTCGGATTTTTCTTTTTCGATGCGGCCGAGAAGGGGCCTCCGTTTGGCATTTCATCGACGGCACTTGAAGCGCTACTCGAAAAGCACTTTGATCGCATCGAGAATGCGCAACCTACCGACTCTATCGGCGTATTTGCCGGCAAGGAACGATGGCAAGTCTGGCAACGCCGCCAATAAAAAACTGCGGCTATTAGCGCGGTGCTTTTCTGGTGCATGAATCGCGCGTGCTCAGACACGGCGAATCCTCATTGGATGGGAAATTTATTATGTTCTGGCCGTTGCGCGGTATCATCGAATGCATGTACAGAGTATTCATTATGGGTTTTCTGGTCAGCGTGTTGAGTGCTTCGGCTATGCCGTATGCCTCTGCCTCGACTTGGCCGGGCGCCGAAGAGACCGTCAACGCCTCGCCGACGGATACTGAACCGCTTGCCGAACTCACCGCGCCGCAGCCTGCGCGCCTGCAAAGCCTGTTGATTCACGCGATCTCGCTCATCGGCGTCAAATACAAGTTCGGCGGTAGTTCGGCTGAATCCGGATTCGATTGTTCAGGGTTTGTGCGCCATGTGTTTGCGGAGTCGATGGCACTCGATCTACCGCGCAATTCCTACGCGATCGCCCAGCTTGGTACCAGCGTGAATAGGGATGACCTTCAACCCGGTGATCTCGTTTTTTACAACACACGGCGGCGCGCTTTTTCGCATGTCGGCATTTATCTGGGCGAGGGTCGTTTTGTTCATGCCCCCTCGCGCGGCAAAAGCGTGGAGATCGTCGATAGTGCAGATCAATATTGGCGAAAGCGCTTCAACGGCGCGCGGCGGGTTGCAATTGAGTAGTTAGCTCCGCGCCGATCCAATAAAAAACGGCCACTTGTGTGGCCGTTTTTTACGATGGCATCAACGATGTATAACGATAACGATACTATTCGCCGTACATTTTTTGCTTGAGTTCGCGACGTTCTTGCGCCTCGATTGTCAGCGTTGCCGTAGGACGAGCCAGCAATCGTGGAATACCGATGGGGTCACCGGTTTCTTCGCAATAGCCGTAGCTGCCCTCTTCGATGCGCAGCAGCGCACCTTCAATTTTTTTCAGCAGCTTGCGTTCGCGGTCCCGCGTGCGCAGCTCCAGCGCGTGCTCTTCTTCCTGCGTTGCGCGGTCAGCCGGATCAGGTGCGACTGCAAGTTCGCGCAAGTGTTCTGTCGTTGCATCGGCGTTGTCGCGCATTTGCGTCTGAATTTCCAGCAAACGACGCTTGAAAAATTTGCGCTGCGCAGCCGACATGTATTCAGCTTTGGGCTGTTTGATGAGTTCCGCTTCTGTAGGGATGCCTGGAACGCGCGCCTCCACCTTCATCGATGCCGCAGGCATGGGTTTCGGGATAGGCTTGGCGGCGGGCTTGGCAGTGGCCTTAACAACAGCCTTGACAACCACCTTCGGTGCCGGTTTTGCCTTTGCCTTCACGACAGCTTTCGGAGCAGGCTTCGATTTTGCAACGACCTTCGGTACGACCTTGGCTTTCGCAGCCGTCTTTACCTTGGACGCGCTAGCACTTTTCGCTGTCTTGCCTTTGGCTTTCGCCACAGTTTTTACTTTTGCTTTAACCAACTTCAATTCTCCTGAAACAACGCTATCGTCGTTTTGCGGGCGTTTTAGGAAACGCCGGAAACACAAAACGCATCAGTGTACTGAAACCCCTCCTTGAATTCAACGCAATTATTTTTTATCCCGCCATTCATTCGGGCCTAAAAAATAGACCTGTCCAAGAACAAGGCAGGACGGGCGTTTCAGCGGCACATCGTCCGAGAGGCTCGCCATTGCTTGATCTTGGCGATATGGCCTTTATCAAGAATGATTCTTGTTACAATGATTAACTGTCGCCTAATGGCGCAGAAGGCTTCAAATAGCGCCTTCCAACCGCACCCACGCACCAGCCACATTATGAAATTTACTCTACCCGCGTTGGTGAGCCACAGCATGCACGTGCTCGGGATCATCATCGCGATGCTGCTGTTGATTCCACTGCTAAGCGTTGTGAGCAGCGTTTTTGTTGCGGATCAGGGCGCGTGGGCACATATCAGCAGCACTATTTTGCCTGAGCTCGCGACGAACAGTTTGATGCTTGCCTTTGGTGTTGCGACCGGTGTCGCGGTGATCGGTACGTGTACGGCATGGTTGACGGCAACCCACGAGTTCCCCGGCAGACGCATGCTGGAATG